>NZ_QUIO01000013.1:0-108443 GCF_003480145.1 Ruminococcus sp. AM42-11
AAGATACAAAAATTGCCTGAGGAATGAAGCACATCAATATAACAAGCCCCAGCAAAAAGCCGGGGCTAATACTTCAATTATTTTAGGACATTTTCAAAAACGCTTGACACACTAATTTTCAAAAAAATTTGAAAAATTTAAAAAATATATTTTTGTATCTTTTAGGATTCCGGCATAGATTTGTTCTTAGTCCATTTTGGTCTTTTTAACTATTCCAAGGGAACCGCAATTTATAATGAAATCAACCGTTATCCACCTGTGGCTGACGGCTGATACTATTTATACTTTTACACCAGAGAAATGAAATATGACGTACAAAAGAATCAGAGAGCTGCGGGAAGATCATGATCTGACACAGAAATACATGGCTCACTATCTCAATGTGATCCAGCGTACCTACTCGCGTTATGAACGAGGGGAAAGAATCATTCCTCCTGATGTCTTATGCAAAATTGCAGACTTCTATAATGTAAGTGTAGATTATCTGCTGGAACGCACAGATACAAAGCAGCCTTATCCTCCCTCACTGCTCTCCAGAAAAACAAAAGACACCTAGCGCACTGTGCCAGGTGTCTTTTGTTTTCTGTCTCAGATTATTTTTTCCTATATGAAAATAAATTTCCTGCTGCCCACAGAATGGTACCTGCAGCAATACATACGTCAGACAGATTAAATACGATCTTACGAATTTCTTTGTTCTTCACATTCAGGCTCACATAATCTGTAACATATCCTTTATTTCGACGGTCTGTGTAGTTGGACATTCCACCACCCAGGATCATGGCAAGACCGGCTCTGCTAAGCTTATTTCCGCCGGGGAGAAGCTGGTGCCAGTATTCCCCTGCCACACAGCCCATACCAGCTGCTGCAAGCTCCTGGCAATTCTCCCTGCCGATTTTTACCTTACCAAGAATCTTATCTTTATTGTGACAGTTCCGAAGGAGCAGTCTGCCTCCCAGTACTTCTTCTTTGCTTCCCTGAAGGCGGGTACTGTCAATATGTTCTTTTATCTTATAATCCAACAGAAAAATTCCGCCGGCAATTGTTAGCGAAAGCATAAATGCAGCCTCCTTATTTACCTGGAAAATCCTGACCACTTTTCTCAGTTTCTGTTGAGACCTTTTCTTCCTCTGTACCTGCCTCATTCTCTGCCTGCTTCTCTTCTGTCTCTTCTACAGGTTCTGCAGTCTCAGTGTCCACCACATCACCCTCAGCTTTCTCCGGTTCCGGAGTCGGGCATACAGAGCCACAATATGGACAAAAGGAGACACTTCTGTCTACAGATTTTCCACATGCCGGACAGATTTTCCGTCCCTTCATCTCCGCTGCTGCATCCTTATATCCGTCAATAATATCCAGATGCTGCTCAATCTCTTCGCAGAACCCTTTAAGAGCTTCTTCTACTTCTGCACCTTCTTTGTACTTTTCAAAGATCACATTTCCAATGTCTGCTTTCAGTTTCTGTACCATCTGCTCTTCACTGGAAATCTTGCTTCTGATCTTCTGCGCCTCATAAAGCTGACCGGCTTTTTTTCCAAGATCCTTGGTTGTCCTTGTAATTGTGTCACTTAACTCGTCAAAAAAATCGCGTGCCATAATACCATCTCCCTTTCATATAAAAAGTGTTGTAACTATTCAGTACTTTTACGGCTAAAAGCTGTCTCCTGAACAGCTGCAAAATGATGAAACACCTGTTTCCCTGTCTACTGTGCCATCCCGATCAGGGGAATTTCCTGTCCGCGAAGCAGGATTCTCGGACCGCCTGTACCTTCAATATATTCTCTGGTAATGATCACCTGTCCAATACTGTCATCTTTCGGAATCTCATACATGATATCCAGCATATATTCCTCCAGAATGGCGCGAAGACCTCTGGCTCCAGTGTGTTTCTCCAGTGCCTTGGCCGCAATCGCGTGAAGCGCATCTTCCTCATAGTCCAGCTTCACCTCATCCAGGGCAAGGAGCTTCTGATATTGTTTCAGAATTGCATTCTTCGGTTCCTTCAGAATCTGCACTAACATATCCTCATTCAGTCCGTCCAGTGTATATATAATCGGCAGACGTCCGATAAATTCCGGAATCATACCAAATGCACGGATATCATCTACTGTCACCTTCTCCAGAATATGTGGATCATTGTCATATTTGTCCTTCAGGTCTGCGTAAAAGCCGATAGATGCCTGCTTATTCAGTCTCTCCTTGATAATATTCTCCAGATCCGGGAATGCCCCTCCACAGATAAACAGAATATTTCTGGTATTTACCGTTACCATAGGAACCATGGCATTTTTGCTGTTGGCTCCGACCGGCACCTCTACCTCGCTTCCCTCCAGAAGCTTCAAAAGTCCCTGCTGAACCGCTTCACCGCTTACATCACGCTGATTGGTGTTCTTTTTCTTGGCCAGCTTGTCAATCTCATCAATAAAGACAATCCCATGCTCTGCTTTCTCCACATCATTATCTGCTGCAGCAAGAAGCTTGGAGATCACACTCTCAATATCGTCACCAATATAGCCTGCCTCTGTAAGAGAAGTAGCATCTGCAATAGCCAGCGGCACGTCCAGAAGTCTGGCAAGAGTTTTTACCAGGTAGGTCTTTCCGCATCCGGTAGGTCCGATCATCAGCATATTGGACTTCTCTATCTCAATCTCATCCATAGTGTCTGTAGCCACACGCTTATAATGATTATAGACAGCAACAGACATTACTTTCTTGGCTCTCTCCTGACCAATTACATATTCGTCAAGGCTTGCCTTGATCTTATGTGGTGCCGGGATCTTCTTAAGATCAATCTCTGGCCTGGCATCTTCTTTTTTCTTCTTTACTTTCTTCGGACGAGGAATTGCATCCTGAATACTGCCAAGATTGATCATACTCACATTAGGCATATTAAGAAGATCGTTCAGATTCAGTCCGTTATTCATCTGCTGGGTCATGGTGTCAAAGCTTTTCTGCATACAATCATTACAGATATGTATATTGTTAGGAAGCTCGATCATTTTGCCTGCCTGGCTCTCCGGACGATGACAGAGAAAACAGAATTTCTCATAATCGCTGTCATCTTCGTGATCATCGTTCTTCTCTGTTATATCGCCATCGATGATTTCGTCTTTTTCATCGTCAAAATGTTCAGTCATATAATTATTTCCTTTCCTGCTGCTGTTATCAGGCTAACCAGCAGTCTTTCCTATCTTATGTAAAAATCATTTTTGTTTTCTTATTGTACCATACTTTTCTCTGATTTAGAAATTAACTTTTTATAAAATGTGAAAAGGGGAGCCTTATCAGCTCCCCTTGCATATTACTGATTACCATCCGGTCTTGCACTCAATGTAACAGTTACTGTCGATTCCTCATACTCTCCGTTATTTAACCGTGCCACCTCAATTTCGATTTCTTCACCAGCTGAATAATACTGAAGCTTATCGTTGATATCAGCCTTACTTGAAACCTTCTGGCCATCCAGCTTGGTAATAATATCACTTTTCTGGATTCCGGCATTATCTGCTGCCTCTCCCGGATACACATCCATAACAAATGCACCAGATGGCATATTATACATCTGGATTGCTTCTCTGGAAAGATCGGCGAATTTAACTCCCAGATAGCCAATCTGTGACTCATCTGAAACTTTATCCCTTGTCTTACGATTCATAAGTTCTTCCAGAATGGGCTGTGCCTTGGAAATCGGAATGGCATATCCGGTTCCCTCTATACTGCTTGATGCAATTTTGGCACAGTTAATTCCAATCAATTCTCCCTGCATATTTAAAAGGGCACCACCACTGTTGCCAGGATTAATTGCTGCATCTGTCTGGATCAGCTCCTCATAAGTATTGGAATCGGACTGAACAGTGCGATCCAGGGCACTTACCCAGCCAGATGTTACAGTCTGACCATAACCAAGTGCATTACCAATGGCAACCACCTGCTCACCAACAGCAAGATCATCCGAATTGCCAAGCTGGGCAATTTTAATCTGGCTCATGGTTTCTTCCGGAATGTCACTTTTTTCAACTGCAATCACCGCAAGGTCTGTATCCTCGTCAGTTCCTTTTATCTTTGCGGAAACTGCACCATCAATATTCAAGTCTCCATTTCCATTTATATAATTCTCAGTTTCCTGTTCTGCACTTACCACATCACTTCCGATAAAGCAGACACTCAGTGTAGTAGCGCCCTCCACTACATGATTGTTGGTAGCAATGAGAAGTTCATCATCATTCTCTCCGACAATAATACCAGAACCGCTTCCTGTACTGGGATATTCCATTCCATAGCCGAAAAAGCTGCGAATTTCCTGCATGCTTACTGAAGTGATTGCCACGACTGAGGGCATTGCAGCCTGGGCAACCCCTGCAACGGGACCTTTTTCATTTGCTACGATTTCTGCATTGATGCCTTCGCCTGCATCTGTGCTTTCTTCTGCCGTAGTACTGGCAGATGCTGAAGAAGTAAGTGTCTCTGCAGACCCTACTGCAGTCTGAGTTTCTTTCTTAAAATATTTATCCGACACCATATTCACTGCCTGAAATACCAGACCTGCCACCAGACCAAAAATCACAGCCAGCGTAATAGTATTTCCTGCTTTCCTTCCCAAACCGGAAGATGCTGCCTTATCATTATGAAGTCTGTGATGTCTTCCTTTCTTTTTTTCCTCAGGCTTCTTCTCCTGTTCATCAACCTGATAATGCGCATATCTGGGTTCCGAAGATTGGGACTCAAAACCGCTGTCTTTGGATGAATTTCCGGAAGTATCTGAATTATTGCTGGAAGCGTAATAATTTCCATTGTCTGTGCTTCCTGCACCATCTGAATTTCTGCTGCTGGTATATTTGTAATGATAAGTTACATTTTCATTCAATTCATCTTCGGGGGCCGCTGTCTGATCCGATGCAGCCGATCCGGATTCATCTGTATTCTCTGGCTGTTGGGAGCTGCCATCCGTTTTCTCTGGCTCCTGTCCCCAATTCCATTCATCACTCATTTTCTGCTCCCTTCTATGTTCATAAACAGTGCTGCTGTTCACGTTGGAATCTGCAGCATTCTGTAACATTTTCTTTTATTTATGATACAAGTTTAGCAAGCAATTGTGTTGAAAATGTGATAGATTCATTAAGAAAAGGTGACACGAAAAAAAGTGTCACCTTTCATAGCCACAGTCCCTATTCACGAAGTGCATAACTGTAAAAACACTGAACAGTTACTCGTTTTTCCAATATTCACGGTTCATAGTACAAAACAAAATCACCTTTTTCGGCAGCTTTTTATATCTTTTTCCAAGAAAATATCCCATATATTTGAAGCCACTTTGCCCTGCCAGCTTGGGAACCAGCCAGATATGCCCTGTTTTTATAAGATAAGCCAGGCTCTTTTTCACAAGGCGAAGTCCCTCTCCCTCTGATGGTACTCCCTCAAAAATCTCCGGATGATCTGCCTGGGAAACACCCAGATCAAAATTCCGGTGAAACTGCTGTCTGCATGAATAATTGTGTGAATGGATCACACAGGCATCTGCAGCATAGGCAATTCCATATCCCCGCTTTGCCATAGTTCCTGCATAGATCATGTCTTCATTAAAAATAGCTTTTTTTACAAAACCGCCAATTTCCTCATAAATACTTTTCTTATAAGCTGCACACACATTGGAGCAAAAATAAGTTTTTATTCCATATATGCCAGTATCTTTTTCCCATTTTATAGAAGAAGTTTCCGGATAATTAAATCTTCTGGTGTATTTTTCCAGGTAAGCACAGTCCTCCCGAGCCAGCTGTCTTGCGTAGGCAGCTCCAACTTTGGAATTTTCCTGCAGTGGACGGATCAGATTTCCAATCAGATTTCTGTCTGCCGGAACTGCATCCTGAGTCATAAATACCATAATATCTGAATCAGACAGTCTTGCTCCCCGGCATCTGGTTCCACCGTGGTCAAAATCCGCCTTTTTCAAATGTACCACGTCCACTTTTGGAAATTTTTTCTCCCAGGCCGTGTTCCAGAATTTCTCTTCTGTATTCATAACAAGAATTTTTTCCACTGGATAATTCTGTGTGGAAAGAGAATCCAACAACTTCTCAAATTCTTTTCCCGGACGGTATGCAGGAATAATTACGTCAACTGTTTCCATAGTATCTCTCCTCTTTCAGGTTCTGCACGAATAAATATACTTTCGCAATATGGTAACAATGCTGGCAGAGCGCACATCCTTTTCGCGAAAAAGGGACCACTTCCTTTCGGATGGTCCCTTTAAATTTTCAATCATGGAATATTTATCTACTGATCAATATCCGCTTCCATCTTCGAAACCGCCATCGCCGGAGCTGTCTCCACTATAATCTCCGCCGCTGTAGTCTCCTCCATTATCGTAACTGCTTCCAGAATCACTTCCACTGTCATAACTGCCATCGCTATAATCGCCGCTATCGTCTCCACTATAGTCGTTTCCGCTGTCATAGCTATTGTCGTAGCTGTTATCATAGCTGTTGTCGTAGCTGTTATCATAGCTATTGTCGTAATCGCTTCCACCATAATCGTTGTAATCATAGTTTCCGCTTCCGTCACCCTGCCATACAATATCAGAAGAATTTCCTGCTTCATTACTTGCAATCGGAGACTGGTCAACCAAGGTATCTGCACCGCCTACAAGCTCAATGATCCGGGCATTCGCCTCCACGATGTTCTGTGACGGCTGGTAATTCTCGTCAGCACCATACAGAAACTTATGAAGTTCCTTTACATTATCCTCCAGCGTGTCTGCAACAACCATGCTGGCCTTCTTCACATCCGCAAATTTGTACTTGGCTGGGAAACCGGTAGTATCCGCAATGTTATACCCCATCAGCGTCGGAATCAGGTTCAGAATCTCAGTCTTCGTGATGGATGTGGAAATCATAGGAAATACCTCGTCCATAATATTGAAAATGGTGGTAATTCCTGCTGCCTTTGCTTTGTCAACCATCATTCCGATCACACGGCGCTGACGCTCAGTACGTCCCATATCCATGCTTGCAGTGTAACGGATACGACAGTAAGAAACTGACTGTACACCATTCAGATGGTATGTTCCAAGGATTTCCTCCTCGTTCTCCGGCTTGGGATCCGGCAGTTCTACTGGCGTGTAACTTTTGCCGGTCTCCTGGGAAGTTTCTATACAATAGTCATTCATAAACACCATTTCCGCATAGGAAAGAGGAATATCAAGACCGCCAAGTGCATCTATTGCAGCTACCATTGCATTAAAATTAACAGTTACGTAATCCGTAATTTTCAGGTCAAGCATGGTATTCAGCATGGAAATGGCCTGTTCCGGACCACCATATGCGTAAGCAGCATTTGCCTTGGTATAAGTATCATTTCCAATATCCAGAAGAGTATCACGATATACGGAAGCAAGCTTCACCTCTTTGGTATCATTATTAATACTTGCAATGATAATGGTATCACTGTTCTGTGCATCAAGCGCAGCATTCTTGGAACGCTGGTCGATTCCGAAAAGTGCATAAGTTGTATAGCCAGACATCTGTGGTGCTGTCACATTCGTAACAATCTTGCTCTCATCCAGCTGAGGTGTCTCAATCTTGTTCAATCTGGAATCAATCTGTCCATATACATACAATCCGCCAATAAACAGCAAAAGACAGATAATTTCCACAATAAACAAAGCAGTCCTCTTTTTTCTACCAGGTCTTGCCATTTTTCTTTCCTTTCTCAATACGCATTCTTATTAATGAATCCTTTAAAGATCGTCATAAACATTATCTTGATATCAAGCCCTACAGTCCAGTTCTCGATATAGTAAAGATCACACTCAATCCTCTTGCGGATGGAAGTGTCACCTCTGTATCCGTTTACCTGTGCCCATCCGGTCAGCCCGGGTCTTACCTGGTGCTTCACCATATATCTCGGAATCTCTTCACGGAACTTTTCCACAAAAAATGGTCTCTCAGGTCTTGGCCCTACCAGACTCATATCTCCCTTAAAAATATTAAAAAGCTGGGGAAGTTCATCAAGGCTGGTTCTTCGCATAAATCTGCCGATTGCTGTAACCCTGGGATCATTTTTTACTGTCCAGGCTTTCTTCTCCTCTGCCTCCGGCTGAATCTCCATAGAACGGAATTTATACATCCAGAAAGTCTGATTATGGAGACCCACACGTTCCTGACGGTAGATCAGCGGTCCAGGAGAAGTGAGCTTTATCAGCGCACATAGTACCAGCATGATCGGCGACGCCACAATAATTCCAATAATGGAGCCACAGATATCCATTATTCTTTTTATCATGGCATTAAAAGTATTACTAAGAGGAACATACCGGATATTGATCACCGGAAGTCCCAGAATATCCTCTGTATATGGTTTCGTAGGATAATCTTATTATAATCCGGAATAAATTTTGTATGCACTCCTGATTTCTCACAAAGCGCTACAATCTCCTCCAGTCGGTAATATTCACTTAATCCCAGTGTAATCGCAATCTCGTCAAGCCTGTTCTCCGGCAGGATCACGTTTAGATTGGCAATTCTTCCGATCACCTTGACGCCTTTATACATGGTACCTGCAGTAATATTGTCATCCAGAATGCCTCTTACCACATATCCCCACTGAGGGTTCTGCTGAATGCGGTCAATATACTCTTCTGCTGCCCGGCTGTACCCAACCAGCACTACCTGTTTCTGGTTCAGTCCTTTCTTTCGCATTTTGCGCAGGCTGTAGAAAATGAACATTCTTGCTCCCCAGCTTGCTACAATGCAGATTCCGTAAAACATATACAGTACGGAACGGGAAATATCGCCTTCTTCAATGGTATACAAAATAAATGTAGTGATCAGAATACCAAGAGAATTGGCTTTCACAATATTAGACAGCACAAGACGTCTTCCCTGCATACGCATTGGTTCATACAGCGAAAACGCATGATACAGCAGAATATATGCCGGCAGGATAAATACCAGTGCAGACATATACTGCTGGAAGCTTCTGGCCCGGACTGCATTTGCCGCAAAAGGTCCGATAAATCTCAGCGCCCAGGCAAACATATAAGATAACGTAATTACACAGGCATCTATAACGACATGGAGCCGACTGAAGTTCTTCTGATTATCTTTAATCAATCTCTGCCACCTCTGCCCTTCTTCGCATGTTGCTGGTTCTGTCACTCACAGCAACCTTCACAAACCTGTTCCTGCTGCGCGTTTCATCCACATCTCACGCTTTAAGCACTATCTGGTCTGTGACTTTCTCTATCTTATAATAGATAAAACAGAATTGCAATAAATTCTTCATACATTAATGTGAAAAATAGTTACGAAATACTAACGAATCACTTCTGCACAAACTTTTTATACCATAAATCTGTAAATTATATTCCACCACAGTTCCAGCTGGATTCTGGCGTATCTTCCAAGATTTCTCATGTGGAACTTCACTTTTTTATTTCTATGACTGATCTGGAACCCATTTTTGATTCCTGCCACATACTCCCTGCCCATTCCCTTCTGGGAAAAAAACAGGATCTTCATGCCAAAGCCCGGCACCAGAAAAGGAAGATTCAAAATAATCTGAAGAACCGGCATATTTTTGTAGATCAGATAAATATTATTTCTTGAAGAATATCTGGTCTTAAACTGATTGTATCTGGATCCGCTTGTTCCGCTGCCTACATGATAGACCAGTGCAGCTGGCACATACCAGTTCTCATATCCAAAGATCCTGGCACGATAGCCACATCAATATCTTCCAGATATGCAAAATGCTCTTCATCAAAATATCCGATTTTCTCAAAAACCTTCTTACGGTAAATAGCTGCGCCAGCGCATGAAGCAAATATCCGCCCTTCCTTCTCAAAGGAATGAATATCCTTTCCTTTGCCCCGGGCATATGCCCAGCCAAGAGCAGAATAATAATTTCCTGCATCATCCAGTTTATTCCGGTCATGATAACAGATCATCCTTGCACTGCAGGAGAAGGCCTTCTTATGACGCTTTATAGCTGCCAGCATTTCCCCCACAAAATTCTTATCTACTTCTGTATCGTTATTCAAAAGGAGCACATAAGGTGTCCGTGATGCATAAATCCCCTCATTTACAGCTCTTGAAAAGCCGAAATTATCTGGCAGCTCCACAATGTGTACCCAGGGAAAGTTCCCCATTACAAAGGCAACGCTTCCATCTGAGGATCCATTGTCCACCAGAATGGTCTCAAAATTCTGAAACGCCTGCTGCTCCAGGCTTGAAAGCACACCCTCCAGATATGCCATCCATTATAATTGGGAATAATGACTGATACTTCCTGCATAATGTCTTCTTAGTCTTCCTCCTTTTTGCCGGTCATGCCCGGAAGTGGTCTTAAAGAATAATTCCACTTGGTCAGGGAAAGATTCTTATTATAATTGGGATCACCGTTCTTCAGAATATCGATCCAGTTACATCTCATATATTCGATTTCCCGCTGGAAACGTCTGACTTTCACCTCATTGTTCTCTGCTCCGCGGGTCTTGGATTCCATATGGTAAAGCCTTGCATAAGGATCATAAACCACCAGATAACCTGCTTTCGTAGTCTTCAGGCACAGATCCACATCGTTAAAGGCGACTGCAAGTTCTTCTGTGAAGCCGCCCACTTTGTCAAAAGCACTGCGCTTCATCATCATACAGGCTGCAGTTACAGCGCTCATATCCTGTAAAATAGACGCCTTGTGGAGATATCCGGTACGATCCGCAGGCATATCCACAAACATATGACCTGCAATTCCACCAATTCCGATCACACAGCCTGCGTGCTGGATGGTATTGTCCGGATAGATCAGTTTCACACCTACCGCTCCCACTTCTCTTCGCTGACACACCCCCAGCATTTCTCCCATCCAGTCCTCTGTAATGACCGTTACATCATTATTCAGAAAAAGGAGATATTCACCTCTGGCATTTTTAACCCCAAAGTTGTTGATCGCGGAATAGTTGAATTCCTTTTTCCAGCAGATCAGATGGATCCTGGGATCCTCTGAAATCTTCCTGTAATAATCAAAAATCTCATCTGTAGTGCTGTTATTCTCCACGATAATGATCTCATAATTGTCGTAGAGTGTGTTCTTCTTAATAGATTCCAGGCATTTCTCCAGAGTTTCCTTCTCGTCTTTATTGGGAATGATAATGGAAACAAGCGGATGTCCCTGTACCGGGTATTTCACTCTGTAAAATCCAAGATCAGGAGTATGGCTTACAGTGCCTTTTACTCCAGTCCTTTCAAGATGTGCCTCGATAGCGCGTTTGCCTGCTTCAAAAGCGTACATCTTACTTGCAGGATTATCAGCAGTAGATGCCTTGTGGGTACGCCAATGGTACAAAATCTCCGGTACATGCACCACTTCCCTGGCTTTTTCCACACAACGGAAAATAAAATCATAGTCCTGTGCTCCGTCAAATTCCCTGCGGAATCCGCCCACTTCTTCTACAAGCTGCCGCCGCACAACAAAAAAGTGACAGATATAGTTATTGGAACGAAGCAGATCAATATTAAAATCTGGCTTCAGGTGCGGCTGAAAATGCTCATCCAGTTCAGCAGTCACCTTATCCTCATCTGTGTATACTGCATCCCCGTGCTCATGCTGGTTCAGTGCATTCACAACCTCGTAAAGAGCATTTGGCGCAAGAAGATCATCATGATCCAGAAGCCCCACAAATTCTCCCTTTGCCATGCAAATGCAGCATTGGTGTTCTCTGCAATCCCTTTATTCTCAGTGAGTTCCTGCCAGCGTACTCTCCTGTCCCTGCTGCTGTATTCTTCCAGCACTTTTCTCATGGACTGATCTTCCGGACTTCCATTGGCAATGCAAAGCTCCCAGTCCTCATAGGTCTGTGCTTCCAGTGAATCGATCATCTGCCGCAAAAATAATTCCGGAGTACGATAAGCCGGAACTACCACGCTGATAAGAGGTGCGTAAGCAAATTTTTTCTTTCTTTGTTTGTCAAGGACCGTCTGGTCCGGCACATATGCCGCGTACCAGGGACCATAAGGGATCTCCTCCGGCTCAAAGCGCTCGTGCAGCCGTATCCAGAACTCCCTTGGACCATAATGCTTCAGATACAAAAGTCCCTTCTGGATCATGTAAGGAGATAATTTTTTGAAGAAACGAGACCACTGGATCCGTCCCTCTGATCCGTTTTTATCGCTCATATTAAAATCCTTTGCTTTTATAATGACCCTATTTTAACATTGAAGAAACAATTTTGCAAGGAAGCTGTAAAAGAAAGGTTGAATTGAACCACATTTTAGGATATGATTATATTTGTATTATATTTTTCTATTTTACAGGAAAAATATACTATATGTTATACTTGCAGCAGAATTGTATCTGCACTGTCAGAAAGAGTGTTACCATGTTGTTCACAGACAGCACTGCAGATACCCTTATTTTAATACAGGAGTTCATTATACTATGAAAAAGCGAAAGATAACCTCAGTTTTTCTGGCTCTTGGTCTTTTTGCATCTCTTCTTTTCCAGGTTCCCATATCTGCAGAAGAGGCAGACCAGAGTGCAGCAGTTGAAGCATCAGGTACCATATCTACCAATTCCATTTCCGGATGGCCCCAGGCTTCCGATATTTCTTCTGAAGCGGCTGTAGTCATGGAGAATACCACCAATACCATTCTCTATTCCAAGAATGCAGACGAAGTACTTTTCCCTGGAAGTACAGTCAAGATCATGACCTGTCTTCTGGCTCTTGAGAATACACAGCTCACAGATGAGGTTACCATGACCGCCACCGGAGTTTCCGGTGTCACAGACGGTGGTGCCAGTATTTCCTCACAGGTTGACGAGGTCTTCACTGTAGAGCAGTGCCTGTATGCCATTATGGTTGCCTCTGCCAATGATATTGCACTGCAGATTGCAGAGCATGTAGGCGGTTCTGTAGACGGCTTTGTCCAGCAGATGAATACCCGGGCACAGGAGCTTGGATGTACCAATACCGTATTCACGAATCCCACCGGACTTCCGGATGACAACCAGCACACTACAGCCCACGACATGGCGCTGATCATGCAGGCCGCCATCCAGAATGAGTCTTTCAGAACCATCGCAGCAGCCACCAGCTACACGATCCCTGCCACCAATAAAGCGGCAGCCCGTAACCTGACCAGCAAATTCACCATGACAGATACTGGCAGCACCGGATTTTATGAAGGATGTATCGGCGGTAAGGAAGGTTATACGGAAGCCTCCGGAAGTACACTGGTATGTGCAGCCCAGCGAAATGGCATGACTCTGATCAGCGTAGTCCTAAAAGGTGCTTCCGGTCAGACAGCTCCTGATGCAGCCTCTATTCTCAATTATGGATTCGATCAGTTTGTAACTTTATCCCTTGGAGACAGCGATTTCAGCATTATCTCCGGCGGTGACGTAGTAGTTCCAGCCGGCACCGGTGCCGATAGCCTTACCACAGAAGATTCCCAGAACGGCGACCAGATTGACCGCACCTACCTTTTTAACGGCACTTCTGTGGGATCTGCAGTCCTTGAAGTTGTTCAGTCTGATGATACTGCCTCCGTCCAGGAAGGTCAGCAGCACATGCAGGCTGCCAAGGATTACTCCGATAATCACACTGAAATTCCGTATTTTGTAATTGCCGGTGTATTCTTACTTCTTCTGATTCTTTTGATCTGGAGGATCGTGAAAATCGTAAAATCCTAATAAAAAGCCCAGTCAGGACAGGGTATCTTCCTCTCCCGACTGGGTTTTTATATTAGTTCTGCATCAAACTATTTCATCCTTCTTCTCATACGCCATCCTGAATGCACAATCCCCTCTCACAATGCTCAGATTCGGATTGTAATACGGATCACCCTTTTTCAGAAAATCTCTGTAACGTTCCCGGAAATGATCCACCTCTTTCTGAAGACGCGCCTTCTTCTCCGGCGTATTCTCCAGTCCGCGTGACTTAGATTCATAATGGTACAGGCAGGCCTCCGGAGTAAATACAACCAGTTTACCAAGTGCCCTTGCCCTAAGACAGAAGTCAATATCATTCAGTCCCACTGCAAAGCTTTCATCCAGCCCATGAAGTTCCTCAAAAACGCTTCGCTTCACCATCAGACAGGCGCCTGTTACTGCGCTCTCATCCTGTGTAGTTGCCAGTCTCCACAAATATCCTGTGGCATATCTGTCATATCCGGTAAGAATATGTCCTGCAAAACCTGCGATTCCTACCACGACACCAGCATGCTGAACCGTATTATCCGGGTAAAGGAGCTTGGCACCTACAATGCCCACATCCTCTCTCTGGCAATAGCCCATCATGTTCTCCAGCCACTCTGGAGTAATAACCTCTGTATCATTATTCAACAGAAGTAAATAATCTCCATCCGCATATTTTGCACCAAAATTGTTGATTGCTGAATAGTTGAAGGGACCATCCCATGTAACCACTTTTGCCTGAGGATACCGCTTCTCAAGTTCCTCATAATAGTGGAAGGTCTCTTCCTTCTCACTGTTATTCTCAATTACGATAATCTGGATATTTTTCCAGGTGCTCTTCTCCAGAATGGAAGTCACACATTTATTCAGATCCTCTGTATGATCCTTATTCGGAATCAAAATTGATACCTTCGGGTCACCCTCTATAACAAAATGGGTTCTGAAAACGACCGGGCATCCAGTGTATTCCACCTCTGCCTTAATTCCCATGCGCTCATAATGCCCTGCAAGTGCCTTTTCTCCTGCGATCACTGCATATGGCTTGTCATCCGGATTGCCCGCAGTGGAACCCTCATGGCTTCTCCAGTGATACAGAATTTTGGGAATATGGCGGATCTTCTCACTGTCTGTATGCTCCGTGCAGCGAAGCAGAAAATCAAAGTCCTGAGAACCGTCATATTCTGGTCTCAGAAGTCCTGCTCGGTCGAGAAGTGTTCTCTTTACAACCACCAGATGGCAGATATAATTTACGCAGCACAGATAATCAGGGTTAAAATCCGGCTTAAAATGAGGGAAAAGCCGATTTCCTCTTATATCAATAATATCCTCATCGGAATAAATAAGATCCGCCTCCGGATGCTGTGAGATCTCCTTCGCCATCTGATAAAAAGCTTCCTCTGCCAGGGTATCATCATGATCTGCAAATGCAATATAATTTCCAGTGGCAATTCCAATAGCAGCATTTGTATTGTCTGAAATCTGCAGCTGTTTCTCATTGAAAACAACTTTGATCCTTGGATCCTTTTTCTGATACTCTTCCAGAATACTGCGGATCGGAGAATCTGCTCCACTTCCATCTGAAAGGCAAAGTTCCCAGTTGCTGTATGTCTGCGCCAGCACAGAATCCACAAGAGCCTTCAAAAGGTACTTATCCGTCTTATAGAGAGGAACCACAAGGCTAAACTTAATGTTCTCCCGAAAAACAGTCTTTCTCTGCTGATTCAGTTCTTTCTTAGTAACCCTGTTCTCCTTCAGCCAGGTCTGGTAAAGACCGTCTCCCTTGCTCAATGCTTCCAGCTTGATCAGCGACTTCCGGATCACAGTATGAATGCCATTGGAACGATAATTCTCCATTGCCTTTTTCGAATAAAGGCTGGCTTTTGCCTTAAAGCGTTCGCCCTTTGAAATACCAATCTGGTAGACTGCCTTTTTTCCGTTCTCATCCTTTGCAACAAGATAAGCCTTCTTTCCAGATACATTTTCTGCCTGGATATGGAATCCGCAATCCTTATTCACTTCGCATTCCCGAAACATTTCTGCCACGTCCATTCGGGTATTCCGCTTCAGGGTTATTTTCACAGGCTTTTTATTTTCATCATATACCTGCAGGGAAACCGGTGTAGTTCCTACCGCCCAGCCGGCAAGGATAACCTTCTTCTGCTCTCTGACTATAGATTCCCCATCAACAAAAAGCTGAGGTTTTCCCTGTTTTCTCATAAGATCCGGGGTTTTCATCTTATACCAGAGGAAACGCTCCTTTCCGTTAACAGCGTACACCTCAAGTTTTTTGTAATTCTGCAGATTTTCAGGCAGGGTAACTAATACCTCCACCCATTTGCCTCCTGGATTTTTCGTCTCCACAGCCCTCATAAATCCGGTCATCACAGTAATCAGGTTTGCCTCAGAAGGAAGGCGGATACCATCCAGATAACACTCTATATCTGCTTCCTTTGAAACCCTTCCTGTGATCATATATTTGCAATTATCATTCAAAAGAAACCGTTCTTTTTCAACCAGCATTACCTTTTGATTCATTCTACTTTCCTTTCTTTGCAGAAGATTCCCGACCATTTTTCAAACGGCCCACTGCTTCTCTCGCCCGCTCTCCAAGCACTCCTTTAAGACTGTGGCTTCTCACCTCAAGGGAACAGATCTCATTCAGCATATCTTCCTTTGCCTCATCAATCTCCAGATTCAGTGTAAGATTCTTAGCACCTTCCGGAACCTCTATATCTACAATACAGGGATCAAACCGCGAAAGGAAAGCCCAGCTGCCGCAGATTGTTCCTTCGGGTGTCAGAACCCCGTCCAGGGAAGCTGGCATCCTGTCAAAACGGATTGCTGCAAGATGTACCGTACACGGATGATCACCTGGATCAATTCTAATAAACCTGCAGCTTTTCGGCAGATTCAAGGTGCATTTTACCTTTCCGGCCATAATAGGTCTTTTTACAGAACTTGCTTCGGAATACATACCTCTTTGTTCTGCGAAATATACCTGCAGCGGTCCCAGATTACTCAGGGACAAATATTCCACCCCTGGAGTCATTGTGGCATACATCTCCCTCATAGGAACATGCATGCCTGTAATATATACCTGAAAACCGCTTTCCATTCTGGAAAAACTGGTTCTCATCACTTCTGAAATACCAAATTTCTCATAAAATCCGGCTGCATTCAGCACTTCACGCACTTTATGCGTCTGTATATAGTAATGGATGATCCGATACAGTACAAATTCACAGGGAACAGGAAACTCAAATGTCCATTCATAGTCCAGAAGCGTATATGGACTGGTCATTACAACATTGTCACAGATCATATCTATATTTGTAACATCTGTACATGTCAGTCCGCCAGGCATAGGCACATCACCGAAAACATTTTTGAATTCCTCAGTTATTGTGAACGGCTTCTTGCTGTGAAGCTTCTGTACATTTTCCAGATATTCGGTGAAAATTTTCTCAGCTTTTTCCTTTTCTCCCTTTCCCAGCAGATCATCCAGATATTCTGCAAGATTCTCCTGTTCCAGATACTCAAAATAAGCACAGTCTTCGCCTATCTCGCACTTGTTGCTCAGAAACGGAACTTCCCCATACATCTGATCAAGCTTCTGATTCCATTTTTTCATACGAAGAACATGTTCTTTTCCTTCCGGATACAGCCATTTTTTCTCCAGCCATCTTTTCCCATCTTCTTCCACAATGTCAGTGCGAATTGCGAAGGAACGGCTTCTTTCATTGGAATATTTACTGAAAATAATCTCTTTCATTTGTTTTCCTTCCTTTCCACAATCACCAGGAATGAATTGGAAAATTCCTGAAAAAGTCCTGCATCAGTGAGGGAATCGTATACTTTCCCCTCATTGAACAATTGTATTCTGTTACGGTCAAAATTACAGAAATTATCCCGAAGCTCGCCTTTCTTCGGCAGACGCTTGTCTGAATAAATAGTCATCGGGAATTTATAATCCGGATATGGATAATAGAAAGTGGTCTTAAATTCACCAGCCTGGTCAATAATATCAGACAGTTCCTTTCTGGAAAAAGTCCGCACACTTCTGGTATCCGGATAGTTCTCCAGTCCTTCAAAATATTTTCCCACATGATCTTCGGTGCAGCCGGCCCAATATTTCAGGCCAAGTCGGTTCTCAATCGCGATCACGATTCTGCCTCCCGGTGCCAGATGGCGGGCAATGCGTCTGAGCATTTCCACATAAGGCTGTGCTGTCCCGATATAGCCCTGGGAATATTCAAACACACCGATCAGGGTAATGTAATCATATTTCTCAGTAAGGCTACTCTCCACATCCTGAAAATTTCCTACCATAATTTTCACATTATCACATTCGCGATTTCGATATGCATTGATGGTGCTGCGCATTTTTGACAGATCGATACAGGTGACACTTTTGGCTTTTCGCGCGAGAACTCCTGTGATCGGTCCACATCCGGATCCGATTTCCAGAACCTTCTGTTCTTTTGTGATAGGGAGCCACTCCAGAATGTTCTGGCGAATATGTGAAAAATGATAAAGAACCGGCCAGCTGTTTCGCTCATAGATCAACTGGTTTAGTTCCTTCTCCTGATAATTTTTCGCAATTTCAAGAAGCTCTTCTTCCACAGGACCATCGCTGTACAGATCCTCGCCTGGGTAATACTCATAATCTAATGTTACGTTTCCGATTTTTTCCTGCATATTTTATTATTCCTCTATCCACACTTTGGAATTCATATCGTAGAATCCAACTGTATTTTTGGAAGAAACCACAGTTATGTTGCATGCATCATATAAACGATGGAATACGGTAAAATCTCCATTCCGATAGCCGGTACAGCCAAAGGAGAGAAGATATTCCCCACCCTGCATATCCATTTTCTGCTCAAAAACCACTACACACTCATCCCCCGCGTCTGTGTGTTCCACATTCACACCTTCATACATAGTGTTGGTTCCTGTGATCTCAGTTCCCTGAATATTCTTGAATGTGAAAGCCATAATAGGCTGCTGAATGCTTTCATGAAAATGAATGCGCATTTTAATCTGAAATTTAGACCCCTTCTCGATCGTGTTGGTCTGAAGGCTCTTGGAATCCATTACAACGAAGTCTGTGATCTCAGCCTGTTTTTCCCCATACTCCAATGTGTTCGGGTTCACAAGGAATCCCTGTTTCCAGTCTTCTTTCTTTGTCTCTGAGCCTTCTGCCTGTTTCACCGGATCCTGATGTACCAAAAGCTGCTTATACATGTCTACCATAGCTTTAGGCGTACCCTCGTCCAGCATGACACCCTGATTCAAAAGAATAACACGATCGCAGTATTTGGAAATGCTTCCCAGGTCGTGACTTACAAACAAAATAGTTTTGCCCTGTTTCTTAAATTCCTCAAACTTATGATAGCATTTCGCCTGAAAAAATACATCACCTACAGAAAGTGCTTCATCCACTACCAGGATCTCCGGATCTATGTTGATAGCCACAGCAAAGGCCAGGCGTACAAACATACCACTGGAGTAGGTCTTTACCGGCTGATGGATAAAGTCACCAATATCAGCAAAACTGAGGATTTCATCCAGCCTTGCGTTGATTTCTTCTTCGGAAAAGCCTAACATGGTACCATTCAGGAAAATATTTTCCATACCAGAATATTCCGGATTAAATCCGGCTCCCAGTTCCAGAAGAGCCGAAATTCTTCCATTTACGGTTACGGTTCCGGCTGTAGGAGCCAGTACACCGGTAATAATTTTCAGAATAGTGGATTTTCCGGAGCCGTTTGTTCCAATAATACCAACGCATTCTCCTTCTCCAATATCAAAACTAACATCCTTAAGTGCATAATGCTCTTTATACAGCTTCTTACGACTAAGCCCCAGAGAATCCTTCAGGCGGTCCAGTGGTCTGTTATAGAGCTTATACATCTTGGACAAATTTCTTATTTCAATGGCGTTTTTACTTTCCACGTTGTTTCCTTTCTTTTCTATCCGCTTTGTAACTGCCCAGTTCCTCTACAGTTCTGTACTTCATCGAACATGTCTCATGAGCCGTTACCTTCCCTCTTCGCTGAATACATTCCGATTCATAACTGCTTTTCTCCTATTTACAGAACATCTGCAAAATGAACCCGAAGCCGCTTAAAGATCCAGTTTCCAAACAGGAAGCAGCAGATGGCAAATATCCAGAAATATAATGTCCAGACTGGTCTTTCGAAGAACCAGCGCTTGATAATAAATGCGTCACGATATCCTGATACAATATAAAATACAGGATTCAGCTGAAGAATTTTGTATAGAAGGCTGTTGGTACCGATCATGCTCTCTGACACCCACATAATAGGAGTCAGCCATACTCCAACCTGTAATCCGATACCAATAATCTGGTTCAGATCGCGGAAAAGGACTGCAATTGCACTGGTAGCATAGCAAAGTCCCAACACAAGAAAAAAGACGCATGCACTATAATACAATATCTGAAGGTAGTACCAGTCAGGAAATCTTCCGTTACATATATAAAGAATAATTGCCAGAAGTACAAAAAAGCCATGTACAAATAAAGCGGAAATTATTTTTACCACTGGAAGGACGCTAATGTTGAACACTACCTTTTTTACAAGGTAATTATATTCCAGAAGCGAATTGGTACCTCCGGAAAGCGCATCAGAAAAGAAAAACCAGGGCACAATACCAGCTACCAGATAAAGCACAAAAGGGACTCCCAGTTCATCTGTGTTGGACCGGAACCCCACTGAAAATACAAACCAGTATACCAGAATTGTTACCACCGGCTGAACGAAAGCCCAGAAGGTTCCAAAATAAGAACCTGCATATCGGGTCTTGAAATCATTTTTTGCCAGTTTCATAACCAGCCGGCGGTTTTTATATAAATCCGCCGGCAGGGAAAAAATAGACTTAAGCATTTACAGTCTCCTATCTGTTAAGTTCCTTAAAGCTGCCCCATTTCTGATCCTTGTCAGAGAAGATCAGCTCCATACCTTCCGGAATCGGCCACTGTACATTGATGTCCGGATCATTCCAGATCAGACCGCCCTCATCGTTTGGATGATAAAAATCGGAGCATTTATAAGTAAACTCAGCATTCTCAGAAAGAACCAGGAAGCCATGTGCAAATCCTTTCGGAATAAAAAACTGTTTCTTATTCTCTGCTGAAAGAACAACTCCGTACCATTTTCCATAAGTTTTGGAGCCCTCTCTTAAATCTACAGCCACATCAAACACTTCTCCGTTTACTACGCGGACAAGTTTGTCCTGTGGATAATGAAGCTGGAAATGGAGACCGCGAAGAACACCATAACGTGAGCTGGACTGATTATCCTGTACGAATTCTACGTCAATTCCTGCCTCTTTGAAGTCATTGTAATTGTAAGTCTCCATAAAATAACCTCTGGAATCTCCAAATACGGTTGGCTCAATTACTTTTAATCCTTCAATATCATCACAATTTGTTACTTTAATTTTTCCCATTTTCTTTTCTCCTTATTTATCTTTCATTTTATATTCAGTCAAATTTACAGTCTTATCGACTTCTTAAAGCATGTTTGAAAAAGTTTTTCTGCAAGATGTGTGTCACAATTTATGGGAGATTTTTCAAACACGCTCTAATATACATGATTCCGTCTGATAAATCAAGATTATTGGTTGCGGTTACTGTTCATCCAATCTGTACTGTTTGGTACATACACCATTTTTGTTAAATACGGAAACGAGTCCATCTGCACTGGTCAGGCTCACGTTCTGCGCACGTACTCCTGCGCCGGCACCCGTTCCGCGGTAGAAATAATATTTTTTTCCTTTGATGGTGTACCAGCCCTTATAAGCCTTTCCATTTTTTCCAAAATAGTAAGTATTCTTCCTGCCATTCTCTGTGAGGGTGATAAACTTGTTCTTTGCACGGTAACCTTTACTTCCAAAATAGTAAATGTTACCGTTGGCTGCTACATATTTGTAATTCTTTTCCATGGCAAAGGATGTAGTGCTGAAATAGTAATATTTCCTGCCCACCTTGCGCATACCTGTCAGAGCTTTGCCATCTGCTCCAAAATAGTAGGTCTTGTCTTTCTTTGTTACAACTTTATTTTCTACACGTACACCGTTTTTGTCCACGTAATAAGCAGTGCCGTCTTTCTTGATCAGCTTGCTTTTATATAAGTGTCCGTCTACAGAACTAAAGCAGTAATACTTGCCATCAATTTCCAGCCAGCCTTTGGCCTTTTTATCATTTGTGTAGTAATATTTTCTGCCTTTAACAGTGGTCCAGCCATTCTTGTGAAGCTTGGGATCTGAATATAAAGGCTGTTTTGCAGGGGTATAGCCTTCCTGCGAATTCCATCTGGGAACAACCTTGGTTGTATAATCTACATAGCCAAAGTTCAGATCCACATTGTTTTCTTTGGGAACTCCACTAATCAGCTTCTTGGTACTGATCATACCTGGAACTTCATCACCAGCTGTGCACTGCCAGATGGTGTATTTGTATTTGCTGGCGCTCGGTGCAAGAATTGTATCTCCGTAGCTTGCAATCCAGACATCCAGACCGGAGCCTTCCAGAACGTTCCAGTCTACAAAATTATTATACCAATTCAGATTCATGTAGAGAATTGGTGTATATCCTGCCTTGCGAATCTCATCACAGAATGTGAGAGCTATCTGGGAAATTTCCTTTCTAGTCAAGGTTCCCAATGTAGCTTCATCTTCCAGGTCAAAAGCTACCGGATAGGAAACCTTATGTCCCTGCATCTGACGAATAGCCAACTGCGCTTCAGCAAGTGCTTCTTTGTTTGTCTTGGCAAGACTGTATACATAAGTTCCTACCGGCACATCTGCTGCTTCTGCCTCAGTCATATTATAGTCATAATAATCATCCAGATGTCTGGTTCCATAGGAAATACGCACAAAGGCAAAATCCAGATCTTTCTTGGCTTCCTTCCAATTGATCTTTCCCTGCCATTCTGAGATATCCATACCTCTGGTAATGGCTCCTTCTACTTTCTTTCCACTTCCATTGTAGCAGACTCCATCAATTTTGTGCCATGCCTTTGAGCTTGTCTTGGAAGAGGAATCTCCTACACTTGGTGCCAGATGCGCATCTGGTGAAACATTTTCAATATTATATGGCTTATTTCCTGCATTGGCACTTACATCTGCAGTTGGTCCTGCAATTATTGCAGTTCCAAGCATAGCTGTAAATAAACCGGCAGACAGCCATTTTTTCCATTTTCCCATATCTCCTCCTGATAAACAGTTTCAGGTTACGATCCTTACTGGACTAGTAGTGTTTACCGTTTTCCCTTATTCGCTTGTTTCTTACAAGATGTTAAAAATGTGTTACTTTGTTATTATACAGTTTCCATTTTCAAATTTCAATGTTATTCTCCAAAACAGTAAAAAGGTGCCTTAAAATCATCAAATCTGATAATTTTAAGACACTCTTTTTGGCTTTTTATGTCGTTTTTTTTATCAACGAATATCTTTCAGAGTAAGCTATTAAGCTGCTGGATCGGTCGGATCGTAGTATCCGCCATTCTTAATTCCCTTCAGCGGTGTAATTGCGCGACGTCCCAGCGGTCCTTTGAATACCTCATCAGATTTATAGGTTCCATCGAAAATATAAATAGTGGAACCATTGCAGTTCTCATATACCCATTTTGCATCGGCAACACAGGTACGGATACAGCCATGGGAAGCTGGGCTTCCAAGCTTAAGATATGCACTAACCGGCAAATTATAGCTGTTTGCTGAGCCGCATGCAATAGAATGGACGAAAATTCCGCCCTGACCAGCACCATCTACATGAGTACCATACTGTCCCCAGGACGGTCCCATAAGCGCCTGCCATCTGCTGTATCTTGTCAGTTTATATCTACCTGTCGGAGTATCTGTTCCAGGATTGCCTACTGAAACACGAATGGTCTTAACCGGAATTGTACGGTTCGCATCTGCATAAATTGTCATAACACCATTTACACGATCCACTTCAACTGTATATCCTGATTTGTAAATATTTGTCACGTCATTGATTCTGTAACCATTCTTATCAAAGTAATACAGCTTGCCATCAATCCACTTGGATTCATTTTGTACAAAGCCCTTCTTATCCGGGTTAATGTAACGAACCAGATTCTGGGAATTGTCTACAACTACCCAGCCTGTAGTGAACTTACCAGTGGCATCTACATATCCGTATTTTTTGCCTTTCTTCACGAATGCATTCTTCACAAGACTCATATTCTTGAAGTAATACCAGTTTCCATCAATCTTCTGCCATCCGCTCTTGCGAAGTACACCCTTAGAGTCTGCAAAATATGTTTTTTTCTTGTAAACAAACATTTCATTCTTAACCATCTGGCCATTTCTTGTATTAGATGTAGATGGTTTAAAGAAATAACTCTTGCCATTGATTACGGTAACTCCGCTGGCAAGTCTTCCGTCAGCTTTGAAATAATATCCGTTTCTCAGTGTATTGGCGTAATGCTTTCCTTTTTTATTGAACAGGAACCAGCCATAGAATTTCCCCTTAGAGGTGGTTACTTTCTGCCATCCGGTTTTCTTCACAATCCGGCCAGCAGTAGAACCAAAATAGTACATTCTGTTTCCAGCCCCAGGACAGCGGTGCCATACCTTTTTCCATGTTGCTCTTGCACCGGTTTCTGTTACATAATATTGTTTCTTTTTATAAGTGACAATACGATTCTTATAAATGCAACCATTCTTATCTGTCAGATAATATTTGCCATCTGTGGCTTTCTTCATAGTCTTCTTAAGAAGATAGCCATTCTTATCGATCAGATAGGAATTTTCCGCATCTTTATGTCCGTCAAGATCTGTTACAATAACGCCATGAACCATAAGCTGTCCAATCTTACTGCTGTCCAGCTCACCGGAATCATAATATTTCCACTGCTCACCGGCTGTTCCTACAAAACTCTTCCATCCATCACGGTACATCTTTCCTGGAATTTCCTGATCTGTTTCTGCTGGCTGGAAGTAGTACTGTGCAGCTACTCCGTTTACTGTCAGAGTAACATCCCCTGTACGTGGTGTTCCATTCTCATCCAGACAATAATACTCATCATTGATCTTATAATATCCTGTATATGTATTATTTGCCTTGGCGGCTTCATCCAGCTGTGCAGTGGTTAATGTCTTACCATCTGCGCCATAATAATGGAAGTTTCTGCTTTCTTTGTTCCACAGCCAGTAATCCTTCTTCATCTGACCAAGTGTGGTCTTCCACGGAACCAGTGCAGCACCCTGTCCATTATATTCTGTATATGCCTGTGCACTATCGGAAGCTGTAAAATAGAATTCACCAACAGCCCCATTTGCACTCTCCGTTCCAGCTAAAGTCTTAATGCCAGTAACCAGAAATCCATTGGCATCAAACAGATAACTTCCTGTATGAACTGCTCCAGCCTCGTTTCTTGTAGTAATCTCTACAATTCCATCTGCCGCAGTATAATATTCAGCCTGAGCAGTTGTTCCTTCAGCCTCTACACTTTCCGTACCTGCTGCTTCGCCATTCTCCTGGACTTCATCAAAAGCCTGAATCTCATCAGAACCAGCCACATTCTGAGCCTCAGCAGCTGCACTTACAGCTGATTTCTTCTTGCGAAGCTAAAACCATCAGCTGTCTGCTCCCATTCTTTCCAGTCAAATACTCCGCCTGAATTATCTGCCTGTACTTCCTGAGTCCCATCCAATGTGCCTTCAGGAACAGCTTCAAATCCATCTACCGGAGCAGTACTTCCATTCTCCTCCACTGTTTCACCTGAAGTAAAGCCATCGAAAAAACCATCTGTACTTTCTTCTGAATTTTCGCTGTCTGTATGTTCTTCCTTGTCCTGGCTTTCCTGTACCTGCTGCTCCTCAGCTGCTGCCGTATCTGCAGGCACCTCTGTATCCTCAGACGGCTGTACTGCTTCGGCTCCGTCTTCTGTTTGCACATCTGCTGCCTGTTCAGATGTAAATCCGGATTCAAATCCGCTATCCAAAGCTGCGGCTGGAACCTCCAGACCCATGGACATACTTAACATAATCCCTAAAACTGCGGCTGCTACTCTCTTTTTCACTTTATGCCTCCCTATTGTAACGTTGTAAATCTTATTCTCCTAAACCATTATTGATAACAGTTACAAGATTTCTTAAAGCCTCTGTTTCGTCCTCGCCTTCGCAAAATATAGTAATCTCATCACCACATTTCACACACGCGCCCAGAACACTGAGCACGCTTTTGGCATTGGCAGACCCCTGACCATACTGAAATGTTATAAGAGATTTATATTTCATAGCTTCCTTACAAAGAATGCCTGCCGGTCGTAAATGAAGGCCGGAAGGATTGTTCACCCTTACTTTCTCACTTACCATAGTTTCTCTCCCTTATTGCTGCTGTTCTCTAGATCCATGGCAATATATTTCGCCAAACGTTATCCGTAAACAACAGCTCATTCATTATTAGTATCTGAATTGGAAACTTCTGATATAGTCACATCTGCAACCACATCATCCAGAAGTTCAAATCCCTTAGGCAGCTTCACAGTCACAGGGATCTGATAGCTTCCTACTTCCATATCCTTCAGATCAACAGAAGCTTTCACTTCGTCAAGATTAAAGTCATCAAGCTCTCCAGCTGTTGCTTTCACGCGGATTTCAATCTTATCTGTTCCAAATGTTACCAGAAGATTATCAGCAAGGTTATCTACCGTAACCTGATTGGAGGGAAGACCATATGAATGACTTCCAATAGGTAAAATACTTACCTTCACCCAAACGTCCTCACTGGTTCCGCTTGTCAGCTTCACATCCTCAGGAAGCACATCTTTCAGACTGACTTTCTTCTCAATATCAGTTGTCTCTCCTGTAATATCAATATCAGTACCGCCTATCCAGATCGTGTTGTCATTCTGCTTCAGAGTCTCCAATGCCTCATCTGTTCCCGCAATACTTACAGTATCCGGAACAGTAGTCACACTCTCCACCTGATAGCCATCTGCCGGCACACCTACATAGTCCGCACCAATATTAACGCCTGTGCGAATCTTCCAAAATTTAGTTGTAACAACAACTTTGGTATTATCTATGGTGAGATAAGCCATTCTTCCGGCAAGACTGTCCTGATTCTTATCAATAATATTCAGTTCTGCCTCTTCGGAAAAATCCTTTGTTCGGCCATCAACATCAACGGTCGCATTTACTTTATCAATTTTATTCACAAGAGATTTCGGACCTGTAATTTTAACTTTCTCCGGACTTGCAGTCTGGGAACCAACCTCGTAGCCCTTGCCCGGCTGGCTGGAACCGTAATTTACATTAACCAGAAACTCCTGTGTTACTTTTTCTTCCAGTCTGACACTGAGATACTGTGGTGTCACTTTAATATTCTCGGGGCTGATTCCCGGACAGGAGGCAGTGATTGGAACCATAACCGGATCTGTATCAAGGCTTCCTGCCTGCTGCAGATCTGCCGTCAAGGTTATATTGGTCTGAGTAATCCTGGAAAGAAGTCTTCTCTCTCCTGTGATTGTAACCCTTATAGGATCCGGATCATCATCCTGCATACACATCATGTTTGCACTATCCACATAAGCCGTATTCTGGAGTTCTACACTTTCTCCGGCAATGGTGATACTTTTACTGGATACCGGATTGTCCACATTTACCACAATAAACCAGATCAGAAATCCGATGAAAACAGACATGATCTTCAAGGTAAAATTCCTAGTCAGCTTTGTCTTCTTCATGTCTCATTCTTCCTTTCAACAGATGACGCAGTTTACTGTTAGTTACAACCTTTTTATTCTGAGCCTTGATCAATGCAGATCTCAGTTCAGCACTGGTAAGACCTCTGCTGAGCTGTCCGTTCTGGGCCATAGACACCTGCCCGGTTTCTTCTGAAACAATAATTGTCAGGGAATCACTTACTTCACTAATTCCCACACCAGCTCTGTGTCTGGTTCCAAGCTGTTTGCTCAGCTCCATATTGTCGGAAAGAGGCAGATAACAGGTAGCTGCTACAATTCGATTGCCACGCACCAGGACAGCGCCATCATGGAGTGGTGTATTATGTTCAAAAATATTGATCAGGAGCTGACTTGTAAGAACTGCATCCACATTGATTCCTGTGCGCTCATATTCACTTAAGCGGATATTCTGCTCAATGACGATCAATGCGCCAGTTCTTACTTCTCCCATGTCAAAACATGCCTTCACAAGCTCATTGATTGTTTTATCTGTAAACCTTTCCTGTACCTCTTTGCCGGCATCCAAAGGGAAAATAGAAGCCATAAACTTCTTCTGTCCCAGCTGCTCCAGCATTTTCCGAAGTTCTGGCTGGAAAATAACAACAACACTGGTAAGAAGTATAGTAGAAAGATTCTTAATGATCCAGAGGATCGTATTCATTTTCAACACATATGCAAATAAAATAAAAAGGAGTACTATCAGAATTCCCTTCAACAGAGTATAAGCGCGGGTAAACTTGATCCACACCATAAACTGATAGATAAAGAAGGAAATCAGGGCAATCTCCAGTATGTCTGTTACTCCCAGACTGGGCAGGGAGAGTTTTGACAAATATCCTGATAATCTGACTGCCATATCCTGCATAGTGTACTCCTTTCTTTGTTACCATTCACTGCCAAGCAGTAACCTTAAAGATCTTTAAGAGATTCTTCAAGCTTTTTTTCAAAATCAATATCCTTAGCAGCAGGTTTCTCTGCCTGTCTTGGCTTTCTGTCTGCTGCTGGAGAAGCTTTCTTTCTTTTAGGCTTCTCATCCTGTCGGAAGATTGGATTGGCATAAGTACCAGAGTTGTCCTCTGCCTTGCGCTCTTCACGAACAGGTTCTGCATTTATTTTCTTAATACTTCTCTCGGAAGTTGCAACAGAAGCCTTGGGAACTGCTTTTACATAATAGAAGTACTCATCATCCTCATACTCCAGACGCTCTGCACGGCTGTAATCTCCTCCAAATGCAAAGAACTCAAGCACAAGTGCCAGGAGAACAGCTGCAATCGTACAGATCAAAAGCGGAACCATTGCAACAGTTGCATTCAGGTTCATTCCAAAACTTCCAACAAGCATTATAAACACATAGGCAACACCGCCTGTAATAATAGATATCCTCCATGCATGATCAAAAGAGCGGGTACGGATCAGATGTACCAGAAGGATAACTGCTACAAAAGCAACAACTGCAATCCACATTCCCCAGTTCTGTACCAGACCGTCAGCCATGATCTGCAGCTTATCTGTCATCTCCAGATCCGGATTCACAAGAATTGTTGACTGTGATCTTAAAAAACGGATAAAATAATACATAACCACACCGCAGCCAGCCGGAATTGCAGATAAACTGCTCTCCATAAGTCCGCTTCCAATAGGAAGTAATGCCGGAAGGCTGAATGCAAAGGAAAGCGGTGTAAATACAAATGTTACATTCTGTTCACCACTGAACCTCAGGAAAAAGATCATCATCAGAAGGATCAGAACAAGCATAAATGCCGCAATTTCAATTCCAAGTGCATAACTGTGAACAAGGATCAGCACAAAACCAATATACATCATAGCGGAAGACGGCAAAATGGAACAGATCAATGCCAGGATCAGTACTAAAAATACATTATTCAGGCGAGACATATATCCCATATTCGCATTGATCCACAGGAAATAAACCAGTGCAAGAACAAACTTCATTACAGGCAGGATATACATTTCATACTGTCCGTATATTTCTTTTATTTTCTGCTTTAACTCAAGTAATGCTGTCATTTTCTATATCCTCCTGACATTTCACGTCCTGCGAATTTCTTTTCTTCACGAGTATAGATTTTCTCTAATTTCGTCAGCTGAGTGTAATACTGTTTTACACTCTTCTTCGCCTTATGGTACTTCACAGTGTACTGGATATATGTCAGCACAGAATATAATACCAATATCCCTATATATCCCCCCAGGACTACAACTCCAAGAGAGATCAGATCCATCTTGTGCACATTATCCAGCAGATATTCCAAATTATACGCTGCAATCACAGCCAGTATCAATCCATATCCAATTGTTACAAGAAAGAAATTCTTAATCAGCGCCAGACCAATATAGTCACTCCTGTAGTACTTGCTTACTGGAAGATACTTTCTGCCTTCCTGTTTCTCATATACAGCAAGCCGGTCCATTATCTTTACTTTTTCTTCGTTTATCATAAATGGCTCCTTATGCGTTTCTTTTAAAGCTGAAAAGCTATACTCATACAGGATGATTGTATCATATATCCCATGCCATGAAAAGCATTTTTTTACCTGTTGTTTCCAATACACAGCGTGAGAAAATATACATGGGATGCTCCCTTTTCCAGCAGAAGCTTTGCCAGCACATCCATGGTACTTCCAGTAGTATATACATCATCAATAAGCAAGATACGCATTCCTGCAGGATTTCCTACAACCTGAAAAGCTTTTTGAAGATTCTTCTTTCTTTCAGCCGCATCCAGTTTTTTCTGTGATCGGGTAGCATGGCACTTTTTTAGAATAGCAGTATCTACAGGAATCCCAGCATAACGGGACAGTTCTTTCGCCAGAAGTTCAGCTTGATTAAACCCTCTTATGCGCTGCTTTCTTCTATGAAGCGGAACCGGAATGATTATCTGCGGCTTCCATAATGCAAGCATATCTTTTCCGTAGATATACAATGCTTTTCCATAAAAGCGGCTGTATTCCTGACAACCAAAATATTTATATTTCATTATAGAGTATCTCATCCGGTCATCATAGAGAAAAATCCCGCGTCCCTGGTCAAAAGCGCCTGGATGGGCGCCGCAGTCCCTGCAGTATTCTTCATCTCCATTTACCGGTTTTCCGCATTTGTAACACCGTGGCCCCGATACAGGTCTTAAATCTCCGGCACAGTCCAGACAGATCAACTGATGGCTGTTCCTAAGAATCCTGTGACACAGAGGACACCGTCTTGGATACAACAGATCCAGAAAGTTCCTGTATCCTTGCCCAAAGAGAGCTGTAACGTTTCTGCTGCTTCTCATTGCGGATCATCTCCCCGAAAGTCTCCTCACTTCCAACTACAGTAACACATTTCCTGGCTCTTGTAACACCTGTATACAAAAGATTGCGGTTCATCAGCATCTTGGGGCCGGAAAGGAGCGGCAGAATAACTGCCGGATATTCTGAGCCCTGGGATTTATGTATGGTTATAGCATAGGCAAGTTCCAATTCTTCCAGCTGCTTAAAAGAATAGTCAGCGAAACGGCCATCCTCAAATTCCACAGTGGCAGTCTCTGCAAATTCATTGATTTCCTTCAGAATGCCAGTATCTCCATTAAATACGCCCACCCCTTCTTCTACAGGAATTCCGTATTTCCCCCGGACTTCCCATTCCAGCTGATAGTTGTTCCGAATCTGCATAACCTTGTCTCCCTCACGGAAAAGCCGGTCTCCAATTTCTTTCTCTTTTTTACCTGATTCTGGTGGATTCAGGTATCTCTGTAAGATCTGGTTCATCCTCTCTACGCCCAGAAGCCCCTTTCGCATTGGAGTCAGAACCTGTATTTCAAAAGGTCTTGCATCCACATACTTCGGCAGTTTCTCCTGAATCAGTGCGATGACCACGCGGATAATAATATCGGCATCATATCTCTTCAGGAAAAAGAAATCGCGGCTTTTGTTATCAAGGGAAACCTGCTCTCCGTTATGGATCTTGTGTGCATTTACTACAATATCACTGTGAGAGGCCTGCCTGAAAATTTTCTTCAGTTCTACTACTGGAAAAACGCCGCTTTGAATAATATCCCGCAGCACATTTCCAGGACCTACACTTGGCAGCTGGTTCTCATCTCCTACCAGAATGATCCTGGTTCCCGCAGTCACCGCAAGAAGCAGTGAATGCATAAGAAAAATATCCACCATAGACATCTCATCAATAATGATTACATCTGTATCCAGCGGATTCTCTGCATTCCGTTCAAAATGAACACCCTGAGACTCTCTGCCATCCTCATCCGGCACACCGTTCAATTCCAGAAGCCGATGTATTGTCTGTGCTTCATAACCTGTAGCTTCTGTCATTCGCTTGGCTGCGCGTCCTGTAGGTGCTGCCAGACGAAGAGTTGCGCCTTCGCCCTCGAAAAAACGAATAATTGCATTGATCGTGGTAGTTTTACCGGTACCTGGTCCTCCTGTAAGTACAAAAAGGCCATTTCCAGCAGCCTCTACAACAGCCTTCTTCTGCATTTCCTCCAAAACAGTACCTGTTTCTTTCTCAATCTGGGCAATTCTTCGCTCCATCATCTGCTCATTCTGTGGATAACGGATATTTAATTCAGTGAGCATTCTTGCTGTATTCAGTTCCAAGCGGTAATACTGGCTTGGATAAACCAGTACCTCTCTGTCATTCTCTTTTAAAACAACTTTCCGGTCAATTGCCATATCCATCAGATGTTTCTCCATATAAGAAACATCTACCTGAAGCAGCTGGGAAGCTCTGTCAAACAGTTCGTCCTCGGAAGATATACATGTCCTTCCCCTGAAGCCTGGAGAAGAGTATACATCATACCGCTGCGGATCCTGTAATCTGAATCTGCATGTATACCAATACGTGACGCAATGGTGTCTGCAATTTTAAAGCCAACTCCCGAGATATCATCTGCCAGACGATAGGGATTCTCCTGAAGCACACTGTATACGGACTGACCATATTTCTGATATATCTTTGCTCCAAGATTCAGGGAAATGCCATATTTCTGCAGAAACATCATGGCTTTTCGCATATCTGCCTTCTCAGTCACCTGTACTGCAATCTCTCTGGCTTTCTTCTCACTGATTCCCTTGACTTCCGCCAGCCTTTCCGGTTCTTCTTCCACTATTCTAAGGGTATCCTCGCCAAAACACCGCACAATTCTGGCAGCAAGTGCTGCACCTACCCCTTTAATCGCTCCGGAACCCAGATAACGTTCCATAGCCTGGGTGTCCTCTGGTGCCTTTTCCGCATAAGACTGGATATTAAATTGTCTGCCGTATATATGGTGCTGGGAAAACTGTCCCTCAGCTTCAATGGTCACACCCTGTGTAACGTCAGGAAATGTTCCTACACAAGTCAGCTCTTCCTCTGAATCCGCGGTCTTAAGAACCATAACTGTATATCCATTTTCATCATTGCGGAATATGACATGATCTATATAGCCTGTAACTTTCTCACTCATTTGTTCTTCTCCTGCCGCCAGCACTAACCAAAGGGCACTGCTAGAATGTGTTTGAAAAAGTATTCCCGCAATCTGCACGCCCCACTTTGCAGAAAGCCTTTTTCAAACACGCTCTAGAACGCAGTACCCTTTTCATTATAGTTTACATAATATTTTATCTTTTGCAAAACAGAATAGCCAAATTATATGTTACTGTTTACGCTTTTCAAAGCAATCAGATTATTCTTCCATCCTGGTAATTACTTCCGCATATTTACCGGTTCCCACCACAACCGCAGACATAGCATCCTGCACAGTAAGAGTGCTTACGCCGGTCTTCTGCTCAATGAGGGTGTCCATTCCATGGAGCAATGCTCCGCCACCTGTGAGAACAATTCCTCTGTCTACAATATCTGCAGCCAGTTCCGGCGGAGTTTTCTCAAGCACTCCGTGCACAGTCTCCACAATCTGATTGGTAGCATCCCTCAATGCAATACGGATTTCTTCTGAAGTCAGAGTTACAACCTTGGGAAGTCCGGTGATCACATTTCTGCCTTTTACCTCCAGCATCCGCGGAGATGCTTCCTGGCAGGCAGTTCCGATTTTTATTTTTATGTTCTCAGCGGCCTCTTCCCCAATAAAAAGGCTGTGATTTTTTCTCACATAGCTCATGATTGCCTGGTCGAAATTATCTCCGGCAACCTTTACGGAAGCAGACACAACAGAGCCAGCCATGGAAATCACGGCAACATCAGTGGTTCCGCCTCCTATATCCACAATCAGATTACCAAAAGGCTTCGTCACATCTACTCCGGCACCAATTGCAGCTGCAATCGGCTCTTCCACAAGAAACACTTCCCTTGCTCCGGCCTGATAAGTAGCTTCCTCTACTGCCTTTCTTTCAATCTCTGTGGTTCCGCTGGGGATACAGATACTGATTCTAGGCTTTCGAAAGGCATGGCGACCCATTGCCTTGGAAATGAAATATTTCAGCATCTTCTCCATAACCGTATAATCTACGATCACTCCCTGGCGGATTGGCCGGATTACTTCCATATTTGATGAAACATGTCCGGTCATCTGTCTGGCTTCCTCACCGATTGCTTTTATTTTCTCTGAGTTCTTATCATAAACCACTATAGACGGCTCACTGACTACCAGCCCCCGTCCAGTGGAATATACCTGACTGTTTCTGGTTCCCAGGTCAATTCCAATATCACTGGCAGGCATTAAATTCCCCTTTCTCTCAAAACACTTTGTCACACTTTCTCTGCAAGAATTGTGCCGTAAATGATTACCATTCACATTCCGAACTGTAATCATAAACACCACATTCTGCAGATGTGACTTTATAAGTGTCTCATAGATTTTTCATAATTAATAGTCTTCGTACCATTATAAACAAAAATGCTTCAATTGGAAAGAGGTTTATTATCAGAATCACTTCAAATATTTCGCAACATAACGTCCTGTATAAGAAGCTGGATTCTTCGCCACTTCTTCAGGTGTTCCCTTGGCAACAACTGTTCCCCCGCCATCTCCGCCTTCCGGTCCGATATCAATTATATAATCAGCGGTCTTGATCACGTCCAGATTGTGTTCAATTACAACAACCGTATTTCCACCATCCGAAAGTCGACGCAAAATCTCCACCAGTTTCTGAACATCTGCAAAATGCAATCCGGTGGTAGGCTCATCCAGAATATAAATAGTCTTACCTGTACTGCGCTTACTCAGCTCTGCAGCCAGCTTAATACGCTGTGCTTCTCCGCCGGAAAGAGTGGTGGAAGGCTGTCCGAGACGAATATAAGAAAGACCGACATCATATAAGGTCTCTATCTTCCTTCTGATGGATGGAACGTTCTCAAAGAACGTCATTGCCTCCTCAACTGTCATATTCAGTACATCGTAGATGCTCTTATCCTTATACTTCACTTCCAGAGTTTCCCGATTATAGCGCTTACCCTTGCAAACTTCACAAGGGACATAAACATCTGGCAGGAAGTGCATTTCAATTTTAATAATACCATCACCACTGCAGGCTTCACAGCGTCCGCCTTTTACATTAAAGCTGAAGCGCCCTTTCTTATACCCCTTTGCCTTGGCATCTGCTGTAGCAGCAAAAAGATCTCTGATCTGGTCAAATACGCCTGTATAAGTAGCAGGATTAGATCTTGGTGTACGGCCAATTGGAGACTGGTCAATGGCAATTACCTTATCCAACTGGTCTATTCCAATAATATCATCATGCTTTCCCGGGATCACGCGGGCCCTGTTCAGATCCCTTGCAAGATGTTTATAAAGGATTTCATTGATCAGAGAACTCTTTCCTGACCCGGAAACACCTGTAATGCAGGTCATAATTCCAAGAGGAATATCCACGTCTATATGTTTGAGATTATTCTCTGCCGCCCCCTTAATAGTCAGATAACCGGTAGGTTCCTTTCGTACTTCCGGAACCGGGATTTTCAGTTTTCCGCTGAGATATGCTCCTGTAATGGACTTCGGATTCTGCATAAGTTCCTCAGCAGTGCCCATTCCAACAAGCTGTCCACCATGTTCTCCTGCGCCGGGTCCGATATCTACAATACAGTCCGCTGCGCGCATGGTATCCTCATCATGTTCAACCACTATAAGACTGTTTCCCAGGTCTCTTAAGTGCATCAAAGCACCAAGAAGTTTATCATTATCCCTCTGATGCAGACCAATACTTGGCTCATCCAGAATATAGGCAACCCCGACAAGGCCGGAACCGATCTGGGTAGCAAGACGGATTCTCTGTGCCTCTCCGCCAGACAGAGTACCAGTGGCACGTGCCAGGGAAAGGTACTCCAGACCTACATCTGCCAGGAACCCCACTCTGGCTCTGATCTCCTTTAGTATCTGCTTTCCAATAAGCTGCTGCTGCGGAGACAGCTGCATTTCTGCCAGAAATCTCTTCAGCTTATCAATGGACATATTGGTAATTTCATAAATATTCTTATCCGCTACCGTGACCGCAAGTGACTCCTTCTTCAGTCGCTGTCCCCTACATGCTTTACACGGAGTGATCTGCATAAAGCTCTCGTATTCCTGTTTCATAGATTCAGAGCCAGTCTCTTTATAGCGCTGTTCCACATTCCTTATAAGGCCTGGAAAAGCCACATCATAAACACCCTCTCCGCGCTGTCCCTTATAATAAACCTTCACAGAATGTCCGCCTGTACCATACAGAATAATATCCTGTATCTTCTTGGGATAATCTTTAAAAGGTGTATCCAGATCAAAACCGTATTCCCTGCAAAGGGCATTCAGAATAGCATTGGTAAAACTGCTCTTATCTGTGCAAGACTGCCAGCCCATTACTACAATAGCCCCTTCAGAAATGCTGAGAGACTTATCCGGGATCATAAGATCCGGGTCAAATTCCATCTTATAACCAAGGCCAAGGCACTCCGGGCAGGCCCCAAATGGGTTATTAAACGAAAAACTTCTTGGCTCGATCTCATCAATACTGACTCCACAATCCGGACAGGAAAAGCTCTGGCTGAAATTCATATAATTTCCGTCCATGGTATCCACCACAGCCAATCCGTCAGCCAGATTCAATACTGTCTCAAGAGAATCTGTAAGTCTTTTCTCAATTCCAGGCTTCACGATCAGACGGTCTACAATAATGGCAATCGTGTGTTTAATATTCTTATCCAGGGTAATCTCCTCTGAAAGTTCATACACATTTCCATCGATTTCCGCACGTACATAACCGCTGCGTCTGGCCTGATCCAGTAATTTCGCATGGGTACCCTTGCGTCCTCGTACTACCGGTGCAAGAAGCTGGATCCTGGTGCGCTCCGGCAATTCCATAATCTGATCCACCATCTGGTCTACTGTCTGCTTGGCGATCACCTTGCCGCATTTCGGACAATGTGGAATACCAACACGGGCGTATAAAAGACGGAAATAATCATAAATTTCTGTCACCGTTCCTACTGTGGATCTGGGATTGCGGTTAGTAGACTTCTGGTCAATAGAAATAGCCGGTGGAAGTCCCTCTATGCTCTCCACATCTGGCTTTTCCATCTGGCCAAGGAACTGTCTGGCATAGGAAGACAGAGATTCCATATATCTTCTCTGCCCTTCTGCATAGATCGTATCAAATGCCAGTGAAGACTTTCCTGATCCGCTTAAGCCGGTAAGAACTACAAACTTATCTCTTGGAATATCCACACTGAGATTCTTCAGGTTATTCTCATTGGCTCCTCTGATTCTGATAAACTGTTTCTTATTCTCTGCTGCCATCTGTTCCTCCATTTCTTAACCGGAAAGCACCGGCTGTAACTCCCTGTATCCTGATCTGATCCGGAATCCTCCGGCTCAGATATTTCTTAATGTGTTCTTCAAGAATATCACAAGAACATTTGTTCGTCAACCATTTCTAAATTCTTTTTCCACCAAAACTTACAGCAAAAACTCTGCCATCACTGCATTACTCACATGAACGCCTTCTCTTGATAAAAATATCCTGCCGCTTTCTTCCAACAGCAGTCCCTGTTTCTTATATTTTTTCAGAACTTCTCCATATATATTCTCTATTGCAGTGCCAAAATACTCCTGAAATTCCTTTTTGGACACGCCCTGTGTCATACGAAGTCCAAGAAACATAAACTCTGCCATCTCATCTTCTCTTGTAAGAAGTTCCCAGTTTTTTTGAATTTTTTCTGGTGCACTGCTGTTTTTCAGATATTCCTGCATATCGGAAGTATTGGAAAAACGTTCCTTTCCCAATAAGGAAGCCGCTCCAAGCCCAAGCCCCAGATAATCCTTTCTCTGCCAGTATCCTTCATTATGTCTGCATTCACACCCTGCTTTTGCATAGTTGGAAATCTCATACTGATGATAGCCATACTCTTTCAGAACTACAGCAACATCTTCATACATGCGGTACTCCGTATCTTCATCAGGCAAATCCAGCTTTTTTCTGGAAAAAGGGGTGCCCTCTTCAATAATAAGACTGTATGCCGAAATGTGCTCCGGGCCAAGTGCCGCCACCATCCGAAGGTTCTCTATCCAACCTTCATAACACTGTCCCGGAATGGCAAACATCAGATCCACATTTATATTGGAAAAGCCAGCCTCTCTTGCCATCTGAAAGCTTTCCAGAAACTGTGCATAATTATGAATTCTTCCAAGCATAGCCAGTTCCTTATTGTTTGGCGACTGTAAGCCAATGCTGATCCGGTTAATTCCGTATTTTCTGTAAATAGAAAGTTTCTCAGGCGTCAATGTTCCAGGATTTACTTCAATCGTTACCTCCGCATCCGCCGAAAACAAAAAATAATCTCTCAGCCCCTGTAAAAGCTTTTCCATTACATCACATTCCGGCACAGAAGGTGTTCCCCCGCCAATGAAAACTGTATCTACCGGACGTTTTTTCAGATTCTTTGAAACCGTCTCCATTTCCCGTAAAAGTGCATAAATATAAGCTTCCTGCCCGGCCCTGGTAGAGGGGCCTGACAGGAAGTCACAATAATCACATTTCTTTATGCAAAACGGGATGTGAAGGTACAATTCCAAACCATTCTTCTTTGTTCCCATTCTGATTTTCTCCACATTGTTTATTTTCTTCTGTTTACAATGCTGTTTCTGTAAAATTAATCTTCACTACCGGTCTCAGTTTCTTCATCTGTTGAATTTCCAGTAGCATCACTGCCGCTGTCAGACGAATCTGCAGCAGTCTGCTCTTCTGAAGAGCCGCTCTTACTGCTGCCTGCAGCCTTTCCCTCTTCTTTCTGAACCAGATACTCATTCACCATAGTCACGCTTCCGCTTTGCGCTACCGCATCTTTATTTACCTGGCGAGGTACCGGCGTAGGTGTTGCTGTAGGGATCGGCGTGATCTTCATTACGCCCTGCGACTCTGCGTCTGGTGCTTTCACCGTTTTCTTCCCACATGCACAGCTGCCTGCAAAAATTACGATTACCAGCAGGATCACTGTCAAAATCCCGCCCTTGATCCACTGTTCCCTGTCTTTTTTATAACTTCTCTTTATTCTTCTTGTCAGAATACGTATCTTAGCTTTCATCGGATACCTCCGCGTCTGATGCCAGCTGGCATATATCTTATGTCAATCAGTCACACTCAGACACCTTTATTTGTTGCTTTTCACCACAGGATTGACAACAATTAATTTTCATCCAGTTTCAGTACGCTCATAAATGCTTTCTGCGGAATCTCTACGTTTCCAACCTGGCGCATTCTCTTCTTACCTTCCTTCTGTTTTTCCAGAAGTTTCTTCTTACGAGAAATATCACCGCCGTAGCACTTGGCAAGAACATCTTTACGCATAGCCTTAACCGTCTCTCTGGCAATGATTTTGCTTCCGATTGCGGCCTGGATTGGAATTTCAAAGAGCTGACGCGGAATCTCATCTTTCAGCTTCTCGCACATCTTGCGGCCTCTTTCATAAGAAGTATCTGCATGCACAATAAAAGAAAGGGCATCCACTTCTTCTTTATTTACCAGAATATCCAGTTTCACAAGCTCACTTCTCTCATAACCACAAAGTTCGTAATCCAGAGACGCATATCCTCTGGAACGAGATTTCAGGGCATCAAAGAAATCGTAAATAATCTCATTCAATGGAAGCTTATATTTCAGAAGAGCTCGTGTCTCTTCCATATATTCCATGCCAAGATACTGACCACGGCGCTCCTGGCAAAGATCCATAATGGCACCGATAAATTCTGTAGTTACCATAATCTCAGCATTCACGATTGGCTCTTCCATATATTCGATCTCAGATGGATCTGGAAGATTGGTCGGATTTGTCAGATCAATCACTTCGCCGTTTGTCTTGTGTACTTTGTAAATAACGCTTGGAGCTGTAGTAACAAGATCCAGGTCATATTCACGCTCCAGACGTTCCTGAATGATTTCCAGATGAAGCAATCCAAGAAATCCGCAGCGGAAACCAAATCCAAGAGCAACAGATGTCTCCGGCTCATAGAATAAAGAGGCGTCATTTAACTGCAGTTTCTCCAAAGCATCACGAAGATCCCCATATTTCGCTCCGTCAGCCGGATAAAGGCCGCAGTAAACCATTGGATTTACCTTCTTGTATCCAGGCAAAGCCTCCTCGCAAGGGCGGCTATTGTCTGTAATAGTATCACCAACACGAGTGTCTCTTACGTTCTTAATGCTGGCGGTAATATAACCTACCATTCCAGCTGTCAGTTCCTCACATGGAATAAACTGCCCAGCTCCAAAATACCCAACTTCCACAACTTCTGCCACAAATCCAGTGGCCATCATACGGATGGTTGTGCCTTTGCGGACTTTTCCATCTACCATTCGGCAGAAAACAATGGCACCCTTATAAGAATCATAAATGGAGTCAAAAATAAGCGCCTTCAGCGGTGCATCCGGATTTCCTGCAGGTGCCGGGATCTTAGCCACTACCTGCTCCAGAACCTGATCTACATTCAGACCTGTTTTTGCAGAAATCTGCGGTGCGTCCTGGGCTTCAAGTCCAATCACATCCTCAATTTCATTGATAACACGCTCTGGCTCTGCACTTGGAAGATCAACCTTATTGATTACTGGAATAACCTCAAGATCATGATCCAGTGCCATATAAACATTTGCCAGCGTCTGCGCTTCAATTCCCTGTGCAGCGTCAACTACAAGGATGGCACCGTCGCAGGCTGCAAGGCTTCGTGAAACTTCATAGTTAAAATCCACATGTCCAGGTGTATCGATCAGATTGAAAATATACTCTTCTCCATCTTTTCCATGATATACCGTGCGGACAGCCTGGGATTTGATGGTAATTCCACGTTCTCTCTCCAGTTCCATATTATCCAGAACCTGGGCCTGCATTTCCCTCTCAGTCAAAAGTCCTGTCATCTCTATAATTCTGTCGGCCAGTGTAGATTTACCGTGGTCAATATGTGCAATAATACAAAAATTTCGAATTTTACTCTGGTCTGTCATTCCAGACATTCCTCCTCTGGTTATGCTTTACTGTTTATTCTATCAAGAGATTATAGCACAGATTAAATCTGTTTGTCACTTCCTTTTATATGGTTCCTGTTCACTCCGTTCACAGTAACGTTCTTGACGGGATAAATTATATTATTTTTATCCTGTTCCGCAGCCCTTTAACACTCTGTTCAAAATGTCTGCAAAGGGTTCCATGGCGTTTTTTACTTCCTGCACCGTATTTGTCTGGGCACCGGCTTCCAGAAGCAGGGCTCTTTTTCGTAAATGAAGATTGTAGCGCAAGCCCGCCAGGTAAATCCCTCTGTAAAAATCAGGATAATACAACGCCGCCTGATATTCCAGCTGAAAAGAAAAAGCAAGATTGTCCTGTATGTAAGGATTTGGCAAATAAGAAACCTTCCCCTGGTCATTCGTGTAGCTAAGGCCATTATAAAAAAGAATCTGCGCAGTATCTTTTCCGTTTATTTCAGTTACCAGCCGTCTGTCTTCATCGATGCCATCTCTGTGCAGATCAATAACCACCTCCACAGACGGATTTTCTTCCAAAACCTTTTCTACGTAATCACAAGCATAATTATAGGCCTTATTCCGATCCAGTTCTCCGCTCATCATATCAAAAGCTTCTTTTATATGGATCACCTGATAACCATATTTTTCTGACAGCAAACTGGTCAGATAATTTCCAACACCCACAATCGTATCTTCCTCTTCTCCTTCCCTGGAATCGGAAAACGTTTCCTGGGAGTGACTGTGATAAATTAGAATCTGCGGCTCCAACGGTCCATGACTCAAGGAAAAATCCTCTGCCAGAAATTCAGCAGCATTTATTTTTACGGCAGATGCATCTGTGTTCTCATCTACAATGTAAAAATTGTTCATTAGATAATCGTAATCCGACAGCTTGTCTCTGGACAGATCCAGAATTGGATGCGGGAGAACGATGTTAGACTGAGGAAGGGTATTTGCAGGCTGAGTTTCTGACTTTAAGTGATTTTCACTATTTTCTATGATTTCTGACATCTCAGAGTTATCTTTATTTTCTATTTTATCTGTATTATTTATTTTTTTACTTTCCTCAGAAACACTGCTGTTTTTTTCCAGATTGGCTTCCTTGGATTTCTTTGCATTTTCCTCTCGCAAATTACGCTCATTCTCTGCAACTTCTTCTAAATATGCTCCATTTCTCTTCCCAATCTCAGCCAGAGTTTCCCCATCCATTTCCATCCAGGTTTCCTGTGCTTTTTCCTCTGTAAAATAATAGAACGGAAACTGCCTGTACACATTATGCACAATTTCCCGCATGGAAAAAGGTCCTGGCAGCATAGCCAGAACCGCAAAAAAACACAGACAAAGAAACACGCAGAAAACCTTCTGGACTTTTGTCACGAAATCACCTCTTTAAGGTTATCCTATGACAGATTTTTCCTCCGTATGTTTCTTTTTTTAGGCTAACTTTCCATATTTTCAGTATTTTTCCACAGCTCACCACCTTTACATCAGCTTCATGCGCCAGAGCGTGTTTGAAAAATCATTCCCGCAATCTGCACACCCTGCTTTGCGGGAGATTTCACCCGAATTCGGTTGCCGTAGCCCGCTACGGTGCCCTCATCTGGGCAAAATCTCCCACAAATTGTGACTCACATCTTGCAGAAAGCCTTTTTCAAACACGCTCTAATAGATCTCTGCAAAAGTCATATTTAATCCTTCTGAAATCGTAAAACTCAGATATTTTATGGTCTCGTCCACATCTTTCGGCGTCACAAACATTCCATGAAGATGTGGGGAAATCATTTCTTCCAAAAATTCTTTCTGTTCGGCCTCGTCCAGTGTCTCAAGCAAATGAGCCATAGAATCATGAACAATAGTCGCCGCATCCACCACCGTAGGCACTCCGATCCCAATCACTTTTACATTCAGATTTTCTTCTGTAAGACCATTTCTGTGGTTTCCCACCCCTGATCCCGGAGTAATTCCTGTATCCGTGATTTGAATGGTCCGATTAAGGCGCCTGGTATTTCTTGCGGCAAGAGCATCCACAGCGATCACTACATCTGGCCGTGTTATTTCCACCACGCCCTCCACGATTTCCGAAGTTTCCATTCCAGTCTGCCCCATTACTCCTGGAACAATTCCGCTGATTGCATGAAGAATCTGCTTTTCTGTACTTTTCAGTCCATACTCGCGGATCAGATGGCGTGTCATATGAAGATTCCCAATTACTTCCGGTCCCAATGAATCCGCCGTAATACCCGGATTTCCAAGCCCAACAATAAGCACGGACTTTTCCTTTTCCAGACCGATCAGCTGGCGTAAATGTCTGGAAAGTTCTTCAGACACTTCCCTGTGATAGTCCTCATCTGGCGCTGAAAGCCCTTCCGATTCAATTGTAATATATGTCCCCTGAGGTCTCCCCATCGCCCTGGCACCATTTTCCGTGGTTATTTTCACCACAGTGGTTCGAATGTCTTTTTCCTCATTATAATCTTCCTGAACCTCCACCCCGCGCACTTCTACATTGTCCTCTGTAAAGCGTTCTCTTGCCTCTACCGCCAAATCGGTTCTGATCTTATAAGTTCCCAGCATATCAGTTCCTCCATACTTTCCCAAATTCTCCCATATCACCGGCTCCGCCCTGCTGTTTTCTATGTGCAAAATGTATTTCTCATTGCAATTCATACCTTTCACAGCCACACCTTTCGATTTTTATATAATCTCCCCACTTTTTTGCAAAAATATGTATGTCAAGCATTTTTGTAAAAATATGTATTGACAATCCAAGGTAATTATTATAAACTATATAAGCATGTTCATAGGAACGCCCGTGTCTGTTCTTATGATGCAAAAAATTAATCATCATTCACGAATTGGAGGTGTACGAATTGGCTAACATCAAATCTGCAAAAAAGAGAATTTTAGTTAACAGAACAAAAGCTGCGAGAAACAAATCTATCCGTTCTGCTGTTAAGACTTCCATCAGAAAAGTTGACGCGGCAGTAGCAAACAACGATAAGGCAGCAGCAGAGGTTGCATTAAAAGAGGCTATCTCTACAATCAGCAAAGCAACTTCCAAAGGTGTTTATCACAAAAACAACTGCGCAAGAAAAGTTTCCCGTTTATCCAAAGCCGTTAACAGCATTGGCTAATAGATATCTGAATTTTTAGTTATAAGCTTATAAGTGAAATTAAGGCAGTCGAACCGTCATCGACTGCCTTTTTCTGTATTTTTTTTGCATTCCTGTTCAGCCCACTGCCTATTTTTGCAAACATCATAGCCTGCACCAAAACGTCATCTTCTGGCTGAACTATACTTCACGATCAGTAATTCCACACTAAGCACATCCTGCAATCTGCCTGTCTTCACAGCTTCCTCTGCATCCACAAAATCCGTCACTGCCTGACGAAGTTCACTGATTCTATAGGATCTTGCACAGACTGCAATATTTTTCACCACAAAAGACGGCACTCCCAGTCTTGATGCCATCACCGGCTGAGGGATTCCTTCTTCTGCATATTCTTTTACCAGAAGCAGCTGGCGAAACTGTTTCGCCAAAAGAAAAAGAATTCTCATCGGGGGCTCCTTCAGCGTGAGAAGATCATAATACAGATCCAGTGCTCTCTTCTGATTTTTCTCCGTTACTGCCCGGACCATATCAAAAATCTTATTCTGGATCTGAGTGGTACAAACCTGCTGAATATCCTCTCCCGTTACCACATCCCGGTCACCGGTATAGGAAATTATCTTTTCCAGTTCCATCCGCAGGTTCCCATGTCCACGCCAGTCATGGTAAGAAGGAGTTCCATATCCCGCTGGGTGATCATCTTGCCTTCTTTTTTCAGAAGCCCGGCAGCCCAGCGCATTAGCGTTTTCTCATCCTGCTGCACAAATTCTCCGATTCTACCTGCTGCCTTTACGGCTTTATACATACGGTTTCTTTTATCCACCTCATTTTCTACAAAAATAAGGCAAAGATAGTCTGGCAGTTCTTTCATATAATCAGCCAGTTCATCACATTTATTCTTAAAAAAGCCGGTATCTTCCAACAAAACCACCCTACGGTCTGCAAAAAAAGGCATGGTCTCACAAAGGTCGATCAGTTCCTTCACATCAATGTTCCGACCCTCATAATGATTAAAATTCATGGTGTCATCTTCTGGATTCAGCGCCTGCACCAGTTTATGTTTATACTGCTGTTTCAGGTAAGCTTCCTCACCATACAGCAAATACGCCTGTTTAAAATTGCCCGTCTTTATATCTTCCTGGATATTCTTCAAAATATACGCTCCTGTCATCTTCTTGTCGGTCAGGACATTCCCCAAAGGTTACTATTCACGATCTGACCAGTAGCCCCCCAGACTCTTTCAGCCAGGGTGATAGAGCTGTACCCGACATTCTACTAAACCATACCACAAATTGTGTCTTTATAAAAGTGCCTTTTTCGCTCTACATACTATTTCCCTTTTCCAAAAATTTCTTAATCCTTATCCCCTCTTTCTCCCAGCAAACTTTCACAGCACCGCTCTCCATAGTAAAACTGGTCTGGCACCCGGTTTCTTCCAGGCGTTTCGTAATTTCCGGTGACGGGTGGCCATAGGTATTGGTAGAAGAGCAGGAAATCACAGCATATTCCGGGCGCACTGTATCAAGAAACTGTTGACAGGTAGAGTAATGGGAGCCATGGTGTCCCACCTTCAAAAAGTCCACATCTTCCAACATTCCCAATTCCAGCAATTTCTTTTCCGTTTCTTCCCCGATATCACCTGTCAAAAGGCCAAGAAACTCCTCATATTTTACTTTAATCACCATACCATCTTCATTTACGTCTGCGCCAGAAGCGCTGACAGCAGGAGCAATTATCTGCAATTGCAATTTACCTGCATTCAGGCAGTCTCCTTCCTTCAGGGTTCTCACTGGAATTCCGGCCGCTTTTGCTGTCTGTTTCAGTTTTTCCCATGCAGCAGGAGGATTTTCCCACTCAGGCAGATACAAGCATCCCAATTTACTGAATTCAGTTTTTTTACAGCCATCTCCAATATTTCCTGTACACCACTGATATGATCCTGATCTGTATGAGATATAAAAATTCCATCAATCTGAGAAATCCCCTGATTTTTCAGATACGGTAAAACCTGATATTGTCCCACACCTGATTTGTTTGTGCTTCCACCATCCACCAGAAAGCAATTCCCTTCCGGCGTCCGCAGCACAAGCCCGTCGCCCTGTCCCACATCCAGACAGCTGACAGAAAATGGTTCCGGCTCACGCCATATAAGAATAGACATGGCCAGGCATACAACTACGAAAGCAATTATTTTTCTCTCCCTCTTCCCTTTCTGTGTAAGTATCCAGACTGCTCCTGCAAACAAAATATAATATACAGCCACCTGCCACAGCTTTGGTTGTCCTGTGATCCAGATGCCAAAAGGCAGATTCCCAGATAGTTTACATAACTCTTCATAAATTCCAGCAAGAACCTTTCCAGGCAAAATCACAACACGCCCAACGGAAAAGCTTACACACCCAGCAAGCAATCCAATAACTCCGCTTCCCAGAACAACTCCTACTGTAGGAAGCACCAGCAAATTTAAAAAAATTCCAACCAGTGAAACTTCTCCGAAAAAATATAAGGAAACAGGAAGCATGGTCAGCTGTATTCCTATAGATGCGCCTAAAGCCAGATTTGCTTTGCAAAAACCTCCGGCAAACTTTTCATATATTTGCCCTGTATGTTTTCCTAAAATCATACAGCAAATATTTTTAAACTTTTTTCCAGCATGTCTTTTCCATACACTCTTTTTTCTCCGCACATTTTCCCCCTTTTCAATACGGGATAAATCCATACTCTTTGTTAATGCAGGAACCACTACGCCAGCTCCTGCTACCGCGCTAAATGACAAAAGGAACCCACTGTTATATAAATATGCTCCTGAATCTCCAAGAATTAACATAGCCGAAACAGCCAGCGCCGTTGGCAGATCATAAATCCTTCCGGTTATTTTCGCCCCTACAGATATCAAAAACATACAGACTGCACGCATAGTAGACACACTTCCACCAGTCATCACGCCGTATTGAAGCAAAATCAGCAGGGCAATTATCCCAGACGGCCAGATTCCCATTCCAGTCTTCATCAGAAGATTATAAATTCCCATCCCAATCACACTGATATGCAGCCCCGAAATTGCCAGAACATGCACAATACCAGCCATCTGGTAGCGAAGCTTTACTTCCTCATCCAGACTGCTTTTATCCCCGAGAACAATTGCCTGAAAAACCCCGGCTTCTTTTCCACCAATTCCATTCAGAACTTTACTGAGATATTTCCTTAGATCATTCATACCTTGTCGATAAGCAGAATAATTTTCCGATTTTTTTAACAATTCCGCCTTTTTCATAAAATAGAAAATATGCTGGCTGGCATAATACTGTCTGGCATCAAATTCTCCTGGATTTCGCATCTCACCTACTCTCTCCAGATTTCCAGACACCAAAACAACAGTTCCTGCCGGAACATCTTCTTTTTTCTTTAAAAATACTTTTACATTTTCAATAGATATTTTCTTCGGTTGATTTTCCTTTGATTGATTCTTCTTTGGTTGATAAATCAGATATGTATTGCTAAGATAAACAGATTGTGAAAATTCATTTTCTGTGGTCTGTGTCACTTCTCCGCAGATTGTGACCTTGGGATGTTCCCGGATCCAGGAGTCCACATTTTCCGGAACAGGATTCCCTCTGATCAGTGGAAATCCTGCCCGGTCGGCCACACACATAAGGAGCATCAAGACCAGACACACCATGCAAAGCGGTCTTTTCGTCATTTATAAACTCCTTTAGTATTTCATTTTATAAGCGTTATTGATTGATTTTTTCAAACACGCTCTAATTCTCTTTCAGGATCAGATCTGTATTTTTACTGAAAAGACTGTACAAAGATGTTCCATCACTTAACTTAGCCTCTGTATCACCTTCGATTGAAATCTGCACTTTATCAGCAGATGTCGTATCCAGAAGAGAATTTACCACGGAATAGATCATGGTGTTCACCGGGATATCAATTCCTGAATCTGAAAAAGCGGAACTAAAATCCACATAGCACACATTATCAGACACCTCTATTCCCAGAATATCCGTATTCTGCGGAATTGTTGGATAATGCCCTTTCACCATCGGTCCTTTGGCAAGCTGTTCCAGTATTACTCTCTCTCTTGGCAGAATTCTCTTATAATATACATTTCTCTGTTCTGCCACAAGATGCTCTCCTGTCTTGTCTGTAAAATACAGAGTAAAAGTATCATACCGATACGCATCTTTATCAGAGCCCCACATTTCTACAAAAGTGTTGCCGTCAAGCAAGCCTACAGCCTGTCCCTTGGAATCGGTAAGCTCCTGATTTCCTATAAAAATCTTTATGCCGGTGATTCCTGGAATCTGAAGAAAAGTTCTTGCCACACCTGCGCGCACCAGAATCTCCCTGGTTCGGGAAATATTACTGTAATCAGCATTAAACTCCAATTCCAGAAGGGATTCATTTAAGCGGTAAGTCACCAGCTGAACTCCTGCTGGAAGCAAAGGCAGGTTCTCTCCGCTGCTCTCCTGTCCATTCAGGATTCCCATTAAATCCTGGAGCATAAATTCTGCACTTTCCTGCTCCGGATAATATCTTGTCTTTGTTACTTTCGTTTCATCTTTGTTCAAGTAATATAGATAGTACTGATTGCTGACACTTTCAGTCTTCTCTCCCTGGCTTTCCACCGAGCATCCGGTAAGAAGGCCAATGATCAGAACCAGAGCCATCGCTGTACTCAACAATTTCTTCATCTGGCACCTCCTACGGAATATATGATAAAGGAATGCGGACAGTAAAGGTAGTTCCCTCGCCTTCCTTACTTGCCACCTGAATAGTTCCATGATGCATGGTCACAGCACTTCTGGTAATCGCAAGTCCAAGACCTGTGCCGCCAATTTCTTTGGAATGGGATTTGTCTACGCGGTAAAAACGTTCAAAAATTCTTCCGATGGACTCCTCCGGAATGCCCATTCCGGAATCTGCAACCTTCACATAGAAATATTTATGGTCAGCGTCAAGGGTTACACGAACCCAGCCATCATCCACATTGTATTTAATACCATTCTCAACCAGATTGCTCACGGCAAGAGTAAACTTTACCTCATCCACATCTGCTTCAACAGGGCGGAAACTGTCCAGGATCAGATCAATGTGCCTCTTATCTGCAATTGGACGGAGTCTCTTCAGAATATCCTCCAGAAGCTGATTGATATTCAGGTGCTCCACATTCAGATCAGCTGCTTTCTTATCCATTTTTACAAGAGAAAGCAGGTCTGTGATGATCTTATTCTCCCGATCAATCTCTGCAGTGATATCGCCCATAAACTCCTGATACAGCTCCTCCGGCACCCCTTCCTGGCCCACCAGTGAATCGGCAAGTACCTTCATGGAGGTAAGCGGTGTCTTCAGCTCATGGGACACATTGGAAACAAACTCATTTCTGGACTCATCCAGAATCTTCATTCTGGAAAGCATTTTGTTGAACGCATCCGTAATAAGTGCTGTCTCTGTATAATCCGGGACAGAAATCTCCTCATTCTGGTATCCATCCGTCAAATCCTCAATGGACTTGGTAACTCTGGCAAACGGCTTTACAAGAACCGTAGAAAGCACATATCCAAGAAGGACCGCCAGCACAATAATGATTCCTGTGATCAGAAGACTCTTCTGTTCCAGCTCCAGAATATTCTCTGCAATTTCATTGGAGGAAAAGCTGATCAGCATAGCACCCTGAAGCTGCTTCACCTCCGGGCTTTTCACAGGGAGAGCCATCTCAATCTTCTGTGTCTTACTATTATAGCGGCTGGCTTCCTCACCTTTGAAGCATTTGATCACCATAGTGGAGATCAAAGTTTTTCCCTCATCTACGCCATAGGTATCCTTGATAATCCTGTAATCCCTGTCAACTAACAGAATTCTGCCGTCATACACATTAGACAACAACTCCAGCTTGCTGTTTACATCCTGCGAGCTGGAGTCATTCATATAATTCTCTTTAATTAACAGGTTACACAGAATGTCACACTGCTTCTCAACAGTCTGCTTACGGACAGCCACAGCCTTGTTCTCATAGGCCGCCACCATCACATGAGCAACAATGACACTTGGTACGATTCCCAGAATGACCAGAATGATCAGAATACGAAAACGCAGACTTTTTAAAAAGCTTGGTTTCTTTTTCTCTGGCATGGCTTATGCCTGGAAATAATATCCCACACCCCATTTGGTGTGTACATATTTGGGCTCACTGGGATTCGCCTCAATTTTTTCACGTAAACGACGGATATGTACATCCACTGTACGAACATCACCAGGATATTCATATCCCCATACAATATTCAGCAGGTTCTCACGGCTGTACACTTTATTGGGATTAAACACCAGAAGTTCCAGCACATCAAATTCTTTGGCAGTCAGATTGATTTCCTTACCAGAAATAAACACGCGACGGCTCTCACAATCCATCTTCAGGTCACCAGCCTCTATTGTCTTCGCCTTGTCTTTTTCTTCCTGATTGCTGCCTGCACGGCGCATAATGGCTTTGATTCTTGCCTTTACCTCAAGAATATTAAATGGTTTGGTGATATAGTCGTCCGCGCCATACTCAAGGCCGAGGATCTTATCCATATCCTCACCTTTCGCTGTAAGCATTACAATAGGAACATTTGAAAATTCCCTGATCTGTTGGCATACTTCAAAGCCATCCATCTTGGGAAGCATAAGATCCAGAAGAATAATGTCATATTTCTTCTCTTGGGCCATCTCCAGGCTTCTTCGCCATCGTAGGCACAATCCACATCCATTCCATCCTGTTCCAGGCTGAAACGGATACCCTTTACTATCAGTTTCTCATCATCTACTACCAAAACTTTCCTGCTCATTTAAGAATCTCCCTTATCCAGTTGATATCTTGTCTTTTATCTTTGAAAAGGTACCCTCTTTGATACCTTCTACATTCATAATCTCTTCGATAGAAGCAAAGTCTCCATGCTCCTCTCTGTATGCAACAATGGCTTCTGCCTTTGACTGCCCGATTCCGCTTAAAGTGGAAAGCTGTCCGGCATCTGCAGTATTCAGATTAATTCGTGTATCATCGCCTACGCCATCTCCGAAACTTCCTGTATCTCTTCCAACAGTTCCCGATGGATTTTCCACTGAGCTGCCTTGAATTTCTTCCAATCCTGAATTCCCAGAATTGTCACCATCGTTCAATGCCTCTGGCACTTTCGCCATAGCAAGTTCCAGGTTCTCAGCCACTTCTTTCTCAGTAGGCACATAAATCTGCTGCCCATCTCCAATACTTCTGGCTCTGTTCAGATAATTTATGGCTGCCTCTGGCAAATATCCTCCTGCTGCATCAACAGCCTGGAAAATACGTGCTCCTTCATCCAGCTCATAAACGCCTGGATTTACAACGGCTCCGCATACATCAACGAATATTTTCTGTGGAATTGGCGTTTCTAGTGGCAAATCCAAAGCTGAATTTTCTGTATTCCCCTCTGATCCAGCATCTGAAACAACAGACTGTTTTTCGGGATTTTCCCCTGCCGCCACGTTATTCTCATACGCAGTGCTCTCTTCTCCTGCTTTTCTATTCGAGTTCTCTTCATCTGAATCCATCTCTTCCAGAAAAACCTCTTCCCGACGTGCGCAACCTGTCATTGCAGACGCCGTCCAGAGAAAGAACAAAACTGTCCAGATTCCACATCTGTATTTTATTTTTCTTCCCATGCAGGTTCCCCTTTCGCTTTATGCGCAGGTTCCCCTCCACTCATGCTTTACCTAATCTATTTTAACGAAACTTTACATTTTTTACAATACCATTTCTAAATTTTATCAGTCTTTTATCTATTTGCCTTATTTCTCCCATTTAAATATGACAATTCCTACAATCGCCACAGCCATGCCGATCAGTTTTCGCCACTGAAAATCCACTTTTTCTACACCAAACAGACCAAATAATTCAATTATATAGGCAACTGCCAGCTGGGAAATTACAATCAGCATAGCAGCCTTTGCAGGACCTAAACTTCCCATGCTTTGAATGACAGTTATTGTAATAAATGCTCCGATAATACCGCCAAGTAAAGTATATTTATTCTCCACCTGCCACAACGCGCCAACACTGTCCCTCCCGGTAAAAATCCACGCCAACACGCAGACCAGAAACGCAGAAAACTGTACCCAGCCGGTGGATACCCACAAGCTGGTCTGCTTAGTCATCTCTGTGTTAAAAACGCCCTGAATACTCATCAATGCACCAGATATCAACGCTACAAGAAATCCCCACATACAATACCTCCATAAACTATCCTATACTTCCAGATTCTTTCTCTAGAGCGTGTTTGAAAAAGGCTTTCTGCAAGATGTGCGTCACAATTTGTGGGAGATTTCGCCCGGATGAGGGCGCCGTAGCGGGCTACGGCAACCGAATTCGAGTGAAATATACCGCAAAGTGGGGCATGCAGATTGCAGGAATGATTTTTCAAACACGCTCTAAGCCAATCGATGTTCTGACAGCCTCCAAAAGGATACTCCCTTCCCGGGAAGAAAAGGAGGTGCACTTGCAGCAGGCACCTCCATAATAGTATTATATGTATTTTTCAAAGATTCATTCACTTCGCAAGTTTTTCGCTTTTTTTCGTAACGCAGCACCGGCAGTAATTAGACGCCGATAAGATCCAGAGAAAAGCAGGAATGATAATAGCAAGAACGCCCGTATTCCATACCATATGAAGAAGCATGGCTACCAATGTGCAAAAAGGAAGTACCTTTCCAGTCAGCAGATAAGTCTTATAGCTTGCTTCGTAAATTTCTTCCTTCTCTGCTTCGTCACAGCTTGCAAGCCACTGCTCCTGAAAGTTTATAGAAGTAGGATCACCTTTCTTATCCGGATAAATTCTCTGAACCAGCTTTATATAGCGAATCTGCCACATACCAAAATATCCAACCATTCCCACAAACACAACCAGTCCTGCTAAGAACATCCATATCTCACCGTCACTCTGGCTCTCAATATATTTCATAGAGTATCCTGGTGAAATAAGCAGCATCATAAGAACAGTTCCCACTGTACTCGCAATCATCCCCCAGCTGGAGGACACTTCAATATGATACTGCAATTCATGATATTCTTCATCCTCTGCATCCTGTATCTGGCTTCCCATTCTCTTCATCTTTCCAAAATGGATCTCACAGATCATAATACAGATCGCACCGCAGATACATTCCAGCAGCACTGTATGATCACGTACAGCCAAAAGAAATGCATTCATCCCATGCCCAATAGCTGCTATAGAATTCTCCCCAGTGTATGATGTAACAAAGCCAAAAATTCCTCCAACAACACCACCAGCCAGCATAATCAGTACCATTTTTAAATAGGAATTCATTTTCTTCTTAGATTTTCCCTTATTCATCTTCTCCATCCTCCGTATAAGTAAAAATATCTTCCACTGTCACCTGACAGATCTTCGCCAGCTTCAAAGCCAGCGTCACTGAAGGTGAATAGTCTCCCCTCTCAATCAGGCTGATCGTCTGTCTGGACACACCAGCCAGTTTCCCCATGTCCGCCTGATTGATTCCAAGCCTGGCACGATATTCCTTCAATCGATTCTCCAGCGCCATTTCAAAGGCTCCTTTCTCATTCGTAGTGTATTCATTTTTTTGAAATGACTTATTTCATTGTCATTATGACAAGTTTATTTGTCATTCCTTGTATTTGCATAATATCATTGACAACTTTACTTGTCAACAGGTTTTTTATATTTTCCCAAAACAACCTTGCAATCCTGTTATATCTCTACTGAAAACCGCTTTTCCAGTCTTTCTTCTGACATTATGCAAAAATATTTTCGAAATTTTCTATATTTTCCATCTATTCAACAGCTCTCACAATTGATATAATATTTTCAACAAATATGACAGCCGGGCTGGCATGTCAACTTGAAAGGAGAATCACAATGGCAGACGAAAAGAACATTGGTACCCCAGCAGAAGAGGAAATCGAGATCATCACCCTCACCGACGAAAACGGGGAAGACATGGATTTTGAGTTCCTGGACCTTGTTGAGTATGAAGGAAAGCGCTACGCAGTTCTTCTCCCACCTGTAGAGGACGTGGAAGGTGAGGACGAGAACGAAGATGAAGAAGTACTGATTCTTCAGGTTGAGGACGACGGAAATGAAGAAAACGAGAGCTATGTTTTCGTTGATGACGATGACATTCTCACCGCTGTTTTTGACATTTTCAAAGAGAAATTTAAAGACGAATTCGACTTCGCAGAAGAGTAAATTCACAAAAAGCTTTTAAGCAGCTGTACTCTATACAGTGTAAAAAGTTCCATCCCCCAACTTTTGACAAGATGTATGTCAGGATTTATGGGCGATTGTCGGAATAATTTTTTAAAACAGAATCTTGAGCAATAGAAAAAAGGTACCTGAAACCATTTCAAAGTACCTTTTTTCTGTCATTTTATTCTCATTTATAGCTTAAAATCAACCTACACTGCTTTTTTAGTGAATCTTTTTTAATTTTCACCTGTTTTTTTACCAAAACTCCAGCCCTGATTTACGCCAGACATTCATCCAAAATCTCCGCCATTTCATCGATATCCGCCTTGGTAATCACAAGCGGAGGCACAATACGAAGCACGTCGCTTCCTGCAGAAATAACCAGCAGTTTCTTCTCCAGAGCCTTCTTAACAATCTCTCCTACAGGTCGTCCTGCAATGACGATTCCCTGCATGAATCCCATACCTCTTCTTGCTGCAGCACACTCATGTTTTTCCACAAGTTCATCCAGTTTTTTTTCAAGATATGGGGTTAATTCCTGTACATGAGTAAGGATCATATCCTTCTCATAAATGTCAAAAACCTTGCTTACAGCCGCACATACAAACGGATTTCCGCCATAAGTTGTACCATGGTCTCCCGGCTTCAAAGAAGCCTGTGCAACCTTCTTACTCAACACAAATGCACCAACAGGAACACCGCATCCAAGCGCTTTTGCACAGGTCATAATATCCGGCTGTACACCGTATGCCTGCCATGCAAAATAATATCCGGAACGTCCCATTCCGCACTGGATTTCATCCAGAATAAGGAGAATATCTTTCTCATCACACAGTGCGCGAACGCCCTCCAGAAACTCTCTTTCCGCTGGATAAATACCGCCTTCTCCCTGTACGGTCTCCATAATAATTGCACATGTTTTATCTGTAACCTGGGCTTTTACACTCTCAAGATCATTGAAATCAGCAAATTTCACACCACCCATGAGCGGCTCAAAAGGCTCACGGTAATGTGCATTTCCAGTGACAGAAAGTGCTCCAATAGATCTGCCATGGAAAGAATGATTCATGGCAATGATCTCATGATCTGCATGTCCGTCACGTTCATAAGCATACTTTTTCGCAGCCTTTAATGCACCTTCAATAGCCTCTGTACCACTGTTTGTAAAGAAAGCCTTGTCCATGCGGCTTGCATTTACCAGCTTTGCGCCAGCTTCGATAATTGGCTCATTGTAATACAAATTAGAAATATGAGTCAGCTTATCAATCTGTTCTTTCAGTGCTTCATCATATCCAGGATAATGATATCCAAGCGAATTTACAGCAATTCCTGCTGCAAAATCCAGATATTTGGAGCCTTCAGAATCAAAAAGGTGCACACCCTCTCCACGTTCAAAAACAACAGGAAAACGATTATATGTATGAAGAATACTGGACTCCGCTTCTTCCATCTGATTATTCATGTTCATGGTAATATTTCTCTCCATCCTCTCTTAAAATAGCAGTTCCGATACCTTTGTTTGTAAAGATTTCCAACAGTAAACTATGAGGAATTCTTCCATCAAGAATATGAACCCGGTTAACACCATGCTCAATTGCTTCAATACAGTTATTCAGCTTCGGAATCATTCCGCCGCCAACATATCCATCCTCGATCAGTTTTCTGGCATCCTGAATATGAAGCTCAGAAATCAGAGATGACGGATCATCTTTATCCCTATAAACTCCCTCAATATCAGAAAGAAATGCAAGCTTCTCTGCATGTACAGCCTCTGCAATTGCGCAGGCTGCATCATCTGCATTAATGTTATAGCTGTCATAATTATCATCAAATCCGATTGGAAAAACAATCGGAAGAAAATCTTTTTCCAGCAGATCATAAAGAATTTTCGGGTTTACTTCTGTAATATCCCCTACAAATCCAATATCCTCTCCATTGGAATATTTCTTCTTACATTTCAGCAATCCACCGTCTTTTCCACTGATACCAACAGCCTGTACGCCAAGAGATTCCACATGGGAAACAAGTTCTTTGTTTACTTTGGCAAGGACCATTTCTGCTATTTCCATTGTCTGGGAATCTGTTACCCGAAGACCATTGATAAACTTAGCCTCCATGCCTACTTTTCCAACCCATTTGCTGATTTCCTTGCCGCCACCATGTACGATAATTGGCTTAAATCCAACCAGTTTCAGGAGAACTGCATCCTTAATTACATTCGCCTTCAATTTTTCATCCAGCATAGCACTTCCGCCATACTTTATTACAACAATTTTACGGTTAAAACGCTGTATGTAAGGAAGCGCCTCAATCAGTACCTCTGCCTTATCAAGATATTTCTGATTTACCATTTTTTCTCTTAACCTTTCTTTCCTATATCTTTATGTTACAAAAGTCCTACAACTGCATGCCTTTCAGTCTTCCTCTGGCATCTAATTTACACACTCTCAAGCTTTAATATCAAGAACGATAATCTGCATTAATTTTCACATAATCATAAGTAAGATCACAGCCCCATGCAGTTGCTTTTGCGTCACCCATCTTCACATCTGCAATAGCTGTTACCTCATCCTCAGACAGGATTCTGGTTGCCTCTGCTTCATCATATCCTGTTGAAACACCGTTCTCAATAATCTTTAATTTTCCTGCGCGGCTCTCAAAATACAGGTCAACTTTTTCCGGATCAAACTGCACTCCAGAGTATCCCATAGCGCACAAAATCCGTCCCCAGTTTGCATCGTGACCATAAATTGCAGCCTTTGTAAGAGAAGAAGTTACTACGGATTTGCTAAGCGTAACTGCATCTTCTTTTGTCTTAGCGCCCACAATTTTCACTTCAAAAAGTGCAGTCGCGCCCTCTCCGTCACCTGCAATTTTCTTTGATAAACAGGTATTAATATAATTCAAAGCCTCCATAAATTTATCAAAATCAGCACCCTCTTCTGTGATCTCAGGGTTGCCTGCCATGCCGTTTGCAAGGAGCAGAACAGTGTCATTTGTGGAAGTATCGCCATCTACAGAAACCATATTAAAGGTATCTTTAATATTTGCACTTAGTGCTTTTTGAAGCATTTCCTTGGAAATTGCAGCATCTGTTGTGACAAATCCAAGCATGGTACACATATTAGGATGGATCATTCCGGATCCCTTGCACATACCGCCAACTGTTACTGTTTTTCCACCAATTTCGATATGTACAGCAACCTCTTTTTTTACGGTATCTGTAGTCATGATAGCCTTGGCTGCCTCTGTTCCGGCCTCTAAAGAACCGTCAAGCTTCGGAGCCATAGCCTTTACACCATTTACAATTCTGTCAATCGGAATCTGCATTCCAATCACGCCTGTAGATGCAACCAGCACGCTATCTGCAGGGATTCCAAGTATCTCAGAAGCTGCATCAGCAGTCGCCTTACAATAGCCATATCCTTCTGCTCCGGTACATGCATTTGCAATACCGCTGTTGCAGATCACAGCCTGTGCAGATGGGTGATTATAGACCACATTCTGATCCCATTTTACCGGAGCTGCCTTCACCACATTTGTTGTAAAAGTGCCAGCTGCAACACATGGAACTTCACTGTAAACCATGGCCATATCTGTACGGCCTTTGTATTTAATTTCTGCTGCTGCCGCAGCTGCTTTAAACCCCTTTGCTGCGGTAACACCACCTGTAATTATTTCCATATTGATACTCCTCCTTTGCCCGATCAGGCAAATTATATGTTTATTTTTCAATGTAACTCAGTCCTGAAATCAGGCCCGGAGCCTGTCTCCAATTTCACTTTTACGGATACATCGGAACCTGTAATAATCCTTCCGCTTCATCAAACCCAAACATCAGATTCATATTCTGAACTGCCTGTCCGGCAGCACCTTTTACCAGGTTGTCAATAGCTCCCATCATGATGATTCTGTGGGTTCTCGGATCGATCTTGAAATTCACATCCACGTAATTACTGCCCTCTACCCACTTTGTCTGCGGACACACATCCTTATCCAGAACCCTCACAAATGTCTCATTCTCATAGCATGCATCATAAGCAGCTTTTACTTCTTCGTAGGTCACATCCTTTGTCAGGGAAGCGTATGCTGTAACCAGAATGCCTCTGTTCATTGGAACAAGATGCGGGGTAAAATTAATGGTCACTTCCTGTCCGCAGGCATATCCTAACTGATCTTCGATCTCTGGTGTATGTCTGTGTGTGGCAACACCGTAAGCTTGATATTTTCATTTACTTCACAATAAAGATTATCAACCTTAGCCCCTCTTCCAGCACCCGTCGTTCCGGATTTAGCATCAATAATAATCGTGTTCGGATCAATCATTCCGGCCTTTAACAATGGGTAAATAGAAAGTGTAGAACAAGTTGGATAGCATCCCGGATTCGCGATCAGACGGGCTTTTTTGATGTCCTCACGGTTAATCTCACATAATCCGTACACAGCTTCATCAATAAACTGAGGGGATTTGTGCTCAATTCCGTACCATTTTTCATATTTCTTCACATCTTTAATACGGAAGTCTGCACTTAAATCAATTACTTTCGTTCTGGAAAGGATTCCCTCATTTACAAGAGAAGCACACAGCCCCTGCGGTGTTGCAGTGAAAATCACATCAACCTCATCTGCCAGAGCTTCCATGTTATCGTCCATACATTTTGCATCTACCAGCTTAAAAAAGTTCTGATAAATTCCTGCATATTTTTTATCAATGTAGCTTCTGGATCCATACCATGCTACTTCCACATTTTTATGTCCCAGAAGGAGACGTACAATTTCATTTCCCGCATAACCGGTTGCTCCAATAATTCCAGCTTTTATCATTTTAGTGTCCTCCATTATTATGGTGTCAAAAGCATGCTTTTTCAAACAGGCTCTAGAACTCATACTTGTTACTCTGTTCACTGGCAACAATGTCCGTTTTGTGAACGGAGTGAACAGTAACATGTGCTTTATAAACAATGATGAATGAATTATACATCTTCTTTGCATATTATGCAATAGTCATTTTTTCCTTATTTTCCATTCAATCTATCTTTTTTTGTGCATTTCAACGCGTATTTACCTATTATATGATGCATTTTTATGCAAAGTTTTTATAAATTTTTTTCAAATTTACTATTGCATATTTATGAGTATTGTTGTATATTATTCTTTGTGAATAACGTACAGAACGTAAGAGCCGTTATCACGATGAATATTTATTCAAAATTTAATATGCTTTATAACCCTATCTGTTTCAGAGGGATAAAAGAAAAGAGGTAAATATTATGAAAGAAAAAGTTGTACTTGCATATTCAGGCGGACTTGATACCACAGCATTGATTCCGTGGCTGAAAGAAACATTTGATTATGATGTTGTCTGCTGCTGCGTTAACTGCGGACAGGGAAATGAGCTGGACGGACTTGAGGAAAGAGCAAAGCTTTCCGGAGCTTCCAAATTATATATTGAGGATATCGTAGATGACTTCTGCGACAACTATATTATGCCGTGTGTTGAGGCAGGTGCTGTATATGAGCACAAATATCTTCTTGGTACTTCCATGGCACGTCCTGCTATTGCCAAGAAACTGGTTGAGATTGCAAGAAAAGAGAACGCTGTTGCAATCTGTCACGGCGCAACTGGTAAAGGAAATGACCAGATCCGTTTTGAGCTTGGAATCAAAGCTCTTGCACCAGACATCAAGATCATTGCTCCATGGCGTATGACAGACGTTTGGACCATGCAGTCCCGTGAAGACGAGATCGCGTTCTGCCAGGCTCATGGTATCAATCTTCCATTCGATGCAAAACACAGCTACAGCCGTGACCGTAACTTGTGGCACATCAGCCATGAGGGACTTGAGCTTGAGGATCCGGCGCAGGCTCCAAACTATGATGATATGTTAGTACTCAGCGTAACACCTGAGAAAGCTCCGGATAAAGAGACCGAAATCACCATGACATTTGAGGCAGGTGTTCCAAAGACCTTAAATGGAAAGGCAATGAAAGTTTCCGAGATCATCACAGAACTGAACAAGCTTGGCGGCGAGAACGGAATCGGCATTATCGATATCGTTGAGAACCGTGTTGTAGGTATGAAATCCCGTGGTGTTTATGAGACTCCTGGTGGAACAATCCTTATGGAAGCACATGAACAGCTTGAGGAGCTGATCCTTGATCGTGAAACTCTGGAAACCAAGAAGAAACTTGGCAGCCAGCTGGCTCAGGTTGTTTACGAAGGAAAATGGTTCACACCACTTCGTGAGGCAATCCAAGCATTCGTAGAGTCCACACAGAAATATGTAACTGGTGAAGTAAAATTCAAACTTTATAAAGGCAACATCATCAAAGCCGGAACCACTTCTCCATACAGCCTTTACAATGAATCTCTTGCTTCCTTCACAACAGGTGATATGTACGATCACCATGATGCAGACGGATTCATCACTCTGTTCGGTCTGCCGCTGAAAGTTCGTGCAATGAAGCTTGCAGAAGTAGAAAGTCAGAAACAGACCAACGACTGATCTTCATAAAAATAAGCAAAAAATATCTCCGGAAGTTCTTAATCCTCCCGGAGATGTTTTTTTGCAGCTTTTTTGTTTTATGTAAACCAATTATTTTCCAGCGCTTATTTTATTTAGCATCCAGCGCTCATTAAAAATTTTCTCAACTGATTTTTACCTTCTTCTGCTCCAGCCTCTCAGACACCCATTCCTTAAACAATGTATAAATTACAGACACCAACGGAATAAAAATCAGCATTCCCACAATTCCCATAAGATTTCCGCCCAGAGTCACTGCAACCAGTACCCAGATTGCCGGCAGTCCCACAGAGTTTCCAACTACGTGAGGATAGATCAGATTTCCCTCAATCTGCTGCAGGATCAAGAACAATACCAGAAATGCCAAAGCCTTCAGAGGACTTACCATCAAAATCAGGAAAAATCCCACCCAGCATCCAATAATTCCGCCAAACACAGGAATCAGCGCAGTAAAACTGATCAGCACTCCGATCAGCATTGCATATGGAAATCTTCCGATTGTCATGGAAACAAAGAACATGCTTCCCAGGATCACTGCCTCTATGCACTGCCCGGTAATAAAGCTTGAAAACACCTTACTTGCCAGTGTACAAACATGTCCCAGATATTCCACTGTTTTCACAGGTAAGATCGCATAAGCCGCTTTCAGGACCTGCCTGCCCAGCTTCTCTTTCTGAAGGAGCACATAACAGGAAAACACAAAACCAATTGCAAAATTCATAGCCATGCTCACCAATCCCATAGTCACGGTAATAGTGGATGATACCAGATTGTCCGCCCCACTTCTCAAAACGCTCACAATAGAATCAATAATTTTCTGCGGATCAATTTCTATGGTAGATGCCCATTTCACAATTTCAGAATCACTCTGGAAGGTATCTGTCAGCCATTTCTGAACTAACGGAATATCTTCTTCCACCTTTTTCACAACATTTACCAGAGTTCTTCCAAGCTCCGGTGCCACAATCAGTACTACAACGAGAATCGCCATCACCACCAGAACAATGGAAAAGATCAGGCTCACCGGTCTTGCAAATTTTGCTGCTGCGCGTCCCTTCCTGTCTTCTTTTTCCTTTGCTTTTCCAAAAACATGTCGCTCAATAAATGCCATAGGTACATTCAGCACAAACGCCATAGCTCCACCCAACACAAATGGCAGAAGAAGTCCCCACACAATTTTCACATACTTCAGCACCACATCCAGATTCTGCACTCCCAGATACAGAAGCACTGAAAAAGCGATCAGCCACCTTATCTTTTTCATATTTTCCTTATTTAGTTCCACTATTTTCAACCTCCTCCTTTCTTTCTCAGTACACTTTTGTTCTACATATCTTACCACAAAATCCACTTTTTGACCAGTTATCCCTTTCTTTTTCCCACCTCTTTTAATTCAACGTGTTACTGTTCCCTCCGTGACCAGTAACACGCTTCGCGATGCAAAAGAATCATGCTTTGCATGATTTCGCGCCGCAATTCTCTGGTTTTCTGTGAACTTTATTGACACTTTTCCACGTTAACGCTATAATATTGATTAAATATCGTTTGCTCTAGAGCGTGTTTGAAAAAGGCTTTCTGCAAGATGTGCGTCACAACTTGTGGGAGATTTTTTTATAATTATATTGTGGGGTTTTTCCCCGGCGAAAAGGAGGTATCTTCACTAAATGAAACAGATATCAGGCAATAAGCTGCTGGTAAAAGCACTGAAAGAAGAAGGTGTTGAGTACGTTTTCGGTTATCCCGGAGCATGTACCATCGATATCAGCGATGAATTATACAAACAGGATGATGTCACCGTAATCCTTCCACGTCACGAGCAGGCACTGGTTCACGCAGCCGATGCTTACGCACGTACCACTGGAAAAGTTGGCGTATGTCTTGTAACAAGCGGTCCTGGTGCTACCAACCTTGTCACAGGCCTTGCTACAGCCAATTACGACAGCGTTCCTCTGGTGTGCTTCACCGGTCAGGTAGCACGTCATCTGATTGGAAACGATGCATTCCAGGAAGTTGATATTGTAGGAATTACCCGCAGTATTACCAAGTATGGAGTCACTGTACGCAACCGTGAAGATCTTGGACGTATCATCAAGGAAGCCTTCTATATTGCACGTACCGGACGCCCTGGACCGGTTCTTATTGACCTGCCCAAGGATGTAATGGCTGAACTTGGCAGTGCAGAATATCCAAAGAGCGTAAATATCCGCGGCTACAAGCCAAACACCAGTGTCCACATCGGACAGCTGAAACGTGCGATCAAAACACTTTCCAATGCAAAAAAGCCTCTCTTCCTGGCAGGCGGCGGAATCAATATTTCCCATGCCAATAAGGTATTCCAGGAAGTAGTGGAAAAGACCGGTGTTCCGGTTGTAACTACTATTATGGGACGAGGTGCAATTCCTACCAACCATCCGCTTTTTATCGGAAACCTTGGCATGCACGGTGCCTATGCAGCCAATATGGCTGTAAGCAACTGTGACGTACTTTTTTCCATTGGAACACGTTTTAACGACCGAATCACAGGAAAGCTTCATGAATTTGCCCCTAATGCCCAGATTATCCATATTGACATTGACACGGCCTCTATTTCCAGAAACATCCAGGTAGATATTCCAATCGTTGCAGATGCAAAAGATGCCCTTGCAAAAATGTCCGAATACGTTTCCGACTATGCCAGCAAAAAATGGAACAGTGAGATAAACAGCTGGAAGCAGGAACATCCTCTTGTAATGCGTCCAAATGACAGATTAAGTCCGGTTGACATCATTAACCAGATCAACTGCCAGTTTGAAGAAGCCATCATTGTCACGGATGTCGGACAACACCAGATGCTGGTTTCCCAGTATGCTGAGATCACACCAGGCAAACAGCTTGTTATGTCCGGAGGACTTGGCACCATGGGATACGGTTTTCCCGGTGGTGTAGGCGCAAAGATCGGTAATCCGGACAAACCGGTTATTGTTATTTCCGGCGACGGTGGAATGCAGATGAATATTCAGGAATTTGCCACAGCTGTTCTGGAAGAGCTTCCACTGATCCTTTGTGTATTTAATAACGAATATCTTGGTATGGTTCGTCAGTGGCAGAAGCTTTTCTATGGCAAACGCTACAGCATGACCAATCTTCGCTCCGGTGCCCTTTCCCGCCGTACAAATGGCGAGGAATACCCGAAATATACACCGGATTTTGTAAAGCTGGCAGAAAGCTACGGTGCCAAAGGGATCCGGGTTTTCAATAAAAATGAGGTTGCCGCAGCCTTTGAAGAAGCAAAGAAAAATACCAAAGTTCCGACTCTGATCGAGTTCATCATTGATCCTGAAGAAATGGTTTATCCGATGGTAAAGCCTGGCGGAACACTGGAAGATTTAATTATGGATTGTTAATTAACAGGAGGTTTATCCAATGGCAGATAAAGGCATGAAAAAAAGATGGATTTCCCTCTACGTAGAAAACCAGGTAGGTGTTCTGTCCAAGATTTCCGGACTTTTCTCCGGCAAAAGCTATAACCTGGACAGCCTCACCGTTGGTACTACAGAGGATCCTACCGTTTCCCGAATGACCATCGGAACTGTAAGCGACGATGAAACGTTCGAACAGATCAAGAAACAGCTGAACCGAATGGTAGAAGTCATCAAAGTTATTGATTTCACCAATATGTTCGTCCGCATGAAAGAGATTCTTTACATCAAGGTTTTTAACTGCTCTTCTGAGGACAAAGTTGAATTATTCCAGATTGCTGAGACTTTCAAAGCCAGAGTCATTGATTACGGTAAAGACAGCCTGCTTCTGGAATTCGTACAGACAGCGACCAAAAATGATGCAGTTGTCAAACTGATCAAAGAAGAATTCGGCCGCATCGAAGTAGTCCGAGGTGGAAGTGTAGGAATTGAATCCATCAGCATGATGGAAAGATAATTTAAACGATGATGCCCCTCCTGTTAAAGGAGGGCATTTTTGTAAATTTTACGAGGGGATAATTCATTATGAAAAAACAACAAATACCATTAAAAAATTCACTGATTCTCCTTTTGACAGCAACGATCTGGGGAATCGCCTTTGTAGCACAAAGTGAGGGCGGTGAAGCTGTCGGCCCTCTCACTTTCAATGCCACAAGAAACATTATCGGTTCTCTGGTGCTGATCCCGGTTATTTTACTGCTCAATAAAATAAATCCACAGAGCAATTCAGCTGATTTCACAGAATCCGACAGACAGCCAATGGCATCCAGCGGTTCAAATCCATTTTCCCGCAACAAAACCTTAATTGCCGGCGGCATAATCTGCGGTATCTGCCTGTGTCTTGCTTCCAACTTCCAACAGTTTGGTATCCAGTACACCTCCGTTGGAAAAGCAGGTTTTCTCACTGCATGCTACATTATCATCGTCCCGATTCTTGGACTTTTTATGAAAAAGAAATGCAGTCCTTTTATCTGGGTTGCGGTTGTAATGGCACTGATTGGTCTCTATCTGCTTTGCATCACAGACGGCTTTTCCATTGGAAAGGGAAACTTTCTGGTCCTGATCTGTGCTTTCCTGTTTTCCCTGCACATTCTGGTCATTGATTACTTTTCACCAAAGACAGATGGAGTAAAAATGTCTTGCATCCAGTTTCTGGTCTGCGGAATCCTCACTGCTATCCCAGCCATAATTCTGGAGCATCCCAATCTTTCTTCATTCAGTGGTGCCTGGGGCGCTACTCTCTATGCCGGCGTTATGTCCTGCGGTGTCGCCTACACCCTCCAGATCGTGGGCCAGAAAAATATGAACCCAACCGTAGCCTCCCTGATTCTCAGTCTGGAATCCTGCATCTCTGTCCTCGCCGGCTGGATTATCTTAGGACAGAAATTAAGCACCCGGGAAATCATCGGTTGTGTGGTAATGTTCGGGGCTATCGTTCTTGCCCAGCTGCCGCAGAAAGAAACTGCCAGTGAAAAATAACGCGCTCTAGAGCCTGTTTGAAAAATTCTTGCAGAAAGCCTTTTTCAAACACGCTCTAAATCTTCCAAAACCCAAAGTAAGAGGTAACGCTTGAACCTTCCAAACGTTACCTCTTACTTATTTACCCCATATCACCCATTATACAGCTGATAATATTTACCTTTCTGCGCAATTAACTCATCATGAGAGCCTCTCTCAATAACACGTCCCTGCTCCAGAACCATAATACAGTCACTGTTTCTGACTGTGGATAACCTATGTGCAATTGCAAATGTAGTTCTGCCTTCCATCAGCTTATCCATACCATCCTGTACAAGCTTCTCTGTACGGGTATCAATAGAGCTGGTAGCCTCATCCAGGATCAGAACCGGCGGATCTGCTACTGCCGCCCTGGCAATTGCAAGCAGCTGTCTCTGTCCCTGGCTTAAATTAGCACCATTATTGCGAAGCATAGTATGATAACCATCCGGCAGTCTTCGGATAAAGCCATCTGCATTCGCCAGCCTGGCAGCTGCAATAACTTCCTCATCTGTGGCATCCAGTTTTCCATAACGGATATTCTCCATAACGGTAGCAGTAAACAGATTAGTATCCTGAAGAACGATACCCATGGAACGTCTCAGATCACCCTTTTTGATCTTATTTATATTGATGCCATCATAACGGATCTTACCATCCTGAATATCATAGAAACGATTCAGAAGATTGGTAATTGTCGTCTTACCGGCACCCGTGGAGCCGACAAATGCAATTTTCTGTCCTGGCTTCGCATACATCTTCACATCGTGAAGCACAATCTTGTCATCACGATATCCGAAGTCAACGCCATCCAGAACAATATCACCTTTCAATTCGATATAATCTGTTTTGCCAGTGGCTTTGTGAAAATGCTTCCATGCCCAGCGTCCTGTACGTTTCTTGGACTCAACCAGCTTACCATTCTCTTCTTTCACATTTACCAGGGTCACATATCCGTCATCTACCTCCGGCTTCTCGTCCAGAAGGTCGAAGATACGCTTCGCTCCGGCAAGTGCCATAACAATACTGTTAAACTGCTGGCTTACCTGGTTGATCGGCTGGCTGAAGCTCTTGTTAAAAGTAAGAAAACTTGCCAGGCCGCCAAGAGTAAATCCACCCACACCATTTACTGCCAGCACGCCGCCAACAATGGCACACAGCACATAGCTGATATTCCCAATCTGTGCACAGGTAGGCATCAGCACGTTTGCAAATTTATTGGCATTATTCGCGCTCTCAAACAGCTGGTCATTCAGCTCATTAAACTTCTCAAGGCTTTCTTCCTCATGGCAGAATACCTTTACAACCTTCTGGCCTTCCATCATTTCCTCGATGTAACCATTTACAATACCAAGATTCTTCTGCTGCTCCATGAAATACTTGCCGCTGAGTCCTGCAAGATTTTTACTTGCCACCAGCATCACTCCAACCATGACCAGAGTCACGATGGTAAGAGGCACATTCAAAATAATCATACTTATCAATACACTGACAATGGTGATCACACTGGAGATCAGCTGTGGAATACTCTGGCTGATCATCTGGCGCAGTGTATCAATATCATTGGTGTAGATAGACATGATATCGCCATGTGCATGTGTATCAAAATATTTAACAGGAAGTGTTTCCATGCGCTCAAACATCTCATTTCGAAGATTGCGTAGGGTGCCCTGACTGACATAGATCATCAGACGGTTGTACGTATATGTGCACGCCACCCCAATTGCATAAAAACAGGCTACACGAAGAATTGCCATTGCAAGAGGATGGAAATCCGGAGTCTCAGATTGAAGCATAGGCATGATATACTGGTCAATCAAAGTCTTCATAAACATGGTTCCCTGCACATTGGCAAGAACACTTACCACAATGCCGATCACAACTACAATAATATGGATCCTGTAGTTCTTAAAAATATACCCCATCAGTCTTCCAAGCATCTTGCCCGGATTCTCTACCATAGGGCCTGAACGGAAGGCTGCCCCGCTGCGGCCTGGCTTCTTTATCGGTCTTTCATTGCTCATGCCTGCTCACCTCCTCTATTCTCATCAAAATCTCCACCACCCTTTATCTGTGAATTATAAACCTCCTGATAAATGGCATTGGTTTTCATCAGTTCCTCATGAGTTCCAAATCCGCTGATTTTTCCCTCATCCATGACAATGATCCTGTCCGCACTCTGAATACTGGAAATACGCTGTGCAATGATCAACTTGGTAGTATCCGGAATTTCTTCTGCAAAAGCTCTTCTGATACGTGCATCTGTGGCAGTATCTACCGCACTTGTGGAATCATCCAGAATCAGTACTTTGGGTTTCTTAAGAAGAGCTCTGGCGATACACAGACGCTGTTTCTGACCGCCGGAAACATTGGTTCCGCCCTGCTCAATATAAGTATTGTATTTGTCCGGCATTTTCTCAATGAAGTCATCCGCACAGGAAAGCTGACACGCTCTGCGGCACTCTTTCTCCGAAGCCTCTTTATTTCCCCAGCGCAGATTCTCCAGAATGGTACCGGAAAACAGCACATTCTTCTGAAGTACAACTGCCACCTGGTTACGCAGACTATCCATATGGTAGTCACGCACATCCACACCTCCAACTTTCACTGATCCGGAGCTTACATCATAAAGCCGGCTGATCAGGTTTACCAGACTGGACTTGGCGCTTCCGGTTCCACCGATAATACCAATAGTTTCTCCTGCGCGGATAGAAAGATTGATATCCTTCAGCACCGGCTCCTTACTGTCCTTCTTATAGCTGAAATCCACATGGTCAAATTCAATACTTCCGTCTGCAACTTCCATAACCGGATCCTGCGGATCATGAAGATCTGCTGTTTCATTGATAACCTCAGTTACACGCTCTGCACTTGCTGCGCTCATGGTGACCATAACAAATACCATGGAGAGCATCATAAGGCTCATAAGAATATTCATACAATATGTAAGAAGACTCATCAATTCACCTGTAGTCAGACTGCCGCCAACGATCATGTTCGCACCAAGCCAGCTGATTCCAAGAATACATGCATATACTGTAAACTGCATAACCGGCATATTCATAACTACCAGCTTCTCAGCTCTTACAAACATTTCGTAAACTTTATTGCAGGCTTTCTGAAACTTAGTGGTCTCATATTCCTCACGTACATAAGCCTTCACAACGCGGACTGCGCTGATATTCTCCTGCACGCTGGCATTTAAATCGTCATATTTCTCAAATACTTCCCGGAAATACTTCGTCGCCTTTTTCATAATAAATACGAGAAAACATCCAAGAAAAATAACGGCAATAAGGTAAATGCTGGCAACCCTTGCATTGATCATAAACGCCATCGCCATGGCACAGATCAGACTGGCCGGGGCACGGGTACACATACGCAGGATCATCTGGTATGCATTCTGCAGGTTGGTCACGTCTGTAGTCAGACGTGTGATCAGACTTGCAGTACTGAACTTGTCAATGTTTGAAAATGAAAATGTCTGAATGTTCGTATACATTGCTTTACGAAGATTACGGGCAAAACCGGAGGATGCGTATGCTCCGTATTTTCCCCCAAGAATACCGGTAACAAGTCCTGCAACAGCAAGAAGCGCCATAATGGCACCTTTTCTGTAAAGATAACTGATATTACCGGCTTCCACACCGTTGTCGATCATATCTGCCATTACAAGAGGAATCATTGTCTCCACCACAACCTCCAGTATCATAAATACCGGTGTGAGGAAGGAGGCCTTCTTAAACTCCTTTACCTGGGCAAGTAATGTCTTTATCATCAGGTTCTCCCCTTTCTTTTTTGTTAGTTTTCATCCCGCAGACAGCACTCTCTTTGGGCATTTTCCCGGATCATGTCCAGAACTTCCATAAAGCATTCCAGTTTTTCCTGGGGAATATCAGACTTTAACACATCCTGGATCCTGTCAAAATTCTCCATAATTTCCATCTGAAATTCCATCCCCTTTTCCGTAAGCACCAGACGCTTCAACCTGGCATCTCTTGGAATAGATTCTCTGGTAATAAGCCCTTTCTTCTCCATTGCCTGAAGGATTCCTGACGCAGTAGAACGCGCCATCTGAAATTCTGCTTCCAGGTCTTTCTGAAAAACAGCTTCTTCTGAATGCCGGTACAGATAACCAATGATCCAACCCTGCATGCGGTTAATTCCGGCTTTCTCATCCACCTTGGACTGATACGAATTCACCAGACGCCCAATTACCTGATTGAGAGTACGAACCTCATACCCTATTTGCCGTTCCGCCCTGCAGCACTCATCAGGACCAGTTTTCTTCTTTTTCTCCATCTTTCCCTTCTTTCATATACTTCCATACAAAATAGTTCATGTGCGAACTGTTCGGGTTCGAACTGTTCGTGCACGAACTAATTATAAGGGGCATGTTTCTGAATGTCAATCCTGTTTTTTCAATATCCGCTTTGCTATTTGCTCGCGGAGCGTTTTTTGTGTAATAGGAAATTACTCCGTAATATTCCTATTACACAAAAAAATACCAGAAGCAAAATTCCCATTGCTCCTGGCATCCCTTTTTATTTCGAATAAAAGCTCCACTCCCTTTCATCCACAGGCAGGTCTTCCATCTGATAATTCTCAATCCGGATGAAACTTCCCATCTCGATTTCCTGAATCATACGCTCAATTCCGGAAAGCTCTCCCTGGACTTCCATTTCCACTCTGCCATCCCACAGATTGTCCACCCAGCCGGTAAGATCATTGGCTCTCGCCGCATTTTTGGCACGGTAACGAAATCCAACGCCCTGCACCTGCCCGGAAAAATATATGTGTTTTCTCACTATCGCCATCTTTTGTCACTCCTTATGTACCTTATGATATACGTCAATACCGGCAGATGCAAGAATTTTTATTATTTTCCCTCAAAAATCTGAGCAATCGGGGAATCCGATGACAAAATAACGGTCTTGTTTTCTCCTTGCATAGAAGCTTTCAGTGCTTCAAGACTTCTTACGAAGGAATAAAATTCACTTCTCTCATCTTCCCCATAAGCCTGGGAAAGAATTTTCATATATTCCTGTTCCCCTTCTGCCTTCAAAATCTCAGCCTGCTTCTTCGCATCTGAAATCTGAATGGTCACTTCCTTATCCGTCTTGTTCTGGATTACTTTTGCTTCTGAATCGCCTTCTGCTTTATATGTAGCAGCAATATTATCACGCTCTGAGATCATTCTCTCATACACAGCAGCCTTATTATCGTCCGGCAGATCCAGCTGCTTTGTTTCAAATTTAATCAGCTCTATTCCATATTGTTCCATATTATCTCCAATGGCTTCCATCACCATATCCGATAATTCTCCGTCACGGCTTGTGATCACTCTGTCCTGGGAAAGACTGCTGATCACATTTTTTGTGGCATTATATACGGCCGTATTAATTCGGCTCTCGCTGTTTTCCAAAGAAGAGTTCAGAGTCTGTGCAAATTTAAGGGGATCTGTGATTCTCCACAAAACATAGCTGTCACTGATCATGGTTTTCTTGTCCTTGGTAATCACATCAGATGCTTCCAAATCATATAACAACGTTTCCTTTGGTAAAGACTGTGTTCTTTCTATCAATGGAATTTTAAAGCTGATTCCCGGTTCGCAGATCACTCTGTCAACTTTACCAAACTGACGGATCAGCTTGTATTCATTTTGTTGGGTTATAGTTATGGAAGAACCGATTATTACTGCTCCGAGAATGCCTGCTATAAGTGCCGCTTTTTTCATTTTCATAATTTTTTATCCTTTCTATCAGATACTTATCTTAACTTCACTTAGTTTCTTCACTTGTATCTTCTTCTGTTTTCCAGTCTCCGGAAAAAGAATCCAGCGGCAATATCTTTTCCACGCCACTTCCGTTGTCGATCACAATCTTCATACCAGGCAGCACATCTTCCATGGTTTCATAGAACATTCGCATTTTTGTGGTCTCCGGATTCTTCACATATTCCTCATACATTGCATTAAATCTTGCCACTTCAGCTTCTGCCTCATTGATCCTCACCTGTTTTTGTGCCTCCGCATCCTGAATAATCTGGTCTGCCTGGGCCTGCGCTTCGGGAAGCTTTTCGTTCCTGTATTTATTGGCATTGTTAAGCGCCGTTTCCTTTCCCTGTTTCGCAGTTTCCACCTCTTTAAATGCTTTCATCACTTCTTCAGTAGGCGGCTCGGAATCTTGTATTGTTATGTTAACCAACTGAATTCCAAGATCCTGTTCCTCCATCTGATTCAAAATCATCTCTTTGATCTTGCTCTGGATTTCTCCTTTTCCGGTGGTCAGAACCTCATCCACGTTATAGCTTGCTATCACAGTTCGGATACAGCTTTGCGCAATATTTTTTAAAATCTCTTCCGGCTGCTCAGATGTGTAAAGATATTTTACAGGTTCTGAAATTCGATATTCTACAAAGAAATCCACATCAATAAAATTGTAATCCGAAGTGATCATGATTCCTTCATTTTCCACCACCTCATTGTTCCCCATACTGTATCCGATTGGAAATCCCTGGATCGTGGTATTTACCTTCTGCACCTGCTGTACAAAAGGGACTTTGAAATGTAATCCCGTTTCATTCACTGCCTTTGGCACTCCAAAGGTTGTGAGTACTGCCTGTTCCTGCTCCTGAATCTGGTAAGTTGTATCCAGCGCTAATCCCCCTGCCACTATAAACCCGGCAGCACCGATTGCCAGATATTTCATTTTTCCATTTCGCTTATTCATTTTTCTCCTCCATTTCTCTTACTAACAATAGTTGTAAAGCGTTCAAAAAGGGAAAAAAAAGACTTTTATCCCAGGCACTGTTATAATGCCTGAAATAAAAGTCTCGCTGATTATCTCATAATGCGGGTAGTTTCATCTACCGTTCTGACGCATTTATGCACCATTCAGAAAAAATGGATTTCCTTTTATCTCTTCATGGCCGCTACTCCCTTTTCTTTGAGCGGTATCATATCATAAGTATTCATGAAAATCAAGATGTTTTTTTATGTTTTTCAGTTCTTATTAATGCCTTGTTGCTGTTCAGGGGCTAACCCTGTGTTACTGTTCACTCCGTTCACAGTAACGCGCTTCGCGATGCACAGAAATCATGCATTCGCATGATTTCGCGCCGCAATTCTCGGGTTTTCTGTGAACTTTGTTCACAAAAAACGCCTCGCGGAATGTTACCAGTGAACAGTAACAACCCTGTTTCAAAAAACAGGACAACTTTTTAGAGAATATGGATTTCTTTACATTAGCATGATACAATTAAGAAAGTAAAAAAACGGCACAGCATAGATCATCCGGCTTGCTGATTGGGATACAGTGAAAACAAACAAATTTGCAAACAGAGCAATAGCCAATAGCCTATCTTCTAAACTGTGAGAACGAAAAATTGCCCAAGGAAATAATGGTGGCATTTGAATAACGAGGGAGTGAGATACATGGAACAATTATTGATTATTGAAGATGATATAGGGTTGAATCAGGGTTTAAGTAAAGCACTGAAAGCAGATGACCGTCAGATTATATCCTGCCAAGACCTAAAAACGGCGAAGGAACAGCTGCTTTGCGGCGGTGTATCCCTGATCCTGCTGGATATCAATCTGCCGGATGGCAGTGGGCTTGAGCTGCTCCGTGAGATCAAGGAAAACACGCCCGGGATTCCTGTTATTCTGCTGACTGCCAATGACACCGATCTGGACATCGTAGACGGACTGGAGAGGGGCGCTGATGATTACATTACCAAGCCCTTTTCTCTTTCGGTTTTGCGGGCAAGGGTGAATACCCAACTGCGAAAGCAAGCGTCAAACAAAAAAAATGCGCCGTTCCATATGGATCTATTTCACTTTGACTTTGAGGCTATGACCTTTTATGTGGGAGATTCAAAAGTGGAATTGAGTAAAACAGAACAAAAATTACTGCGTCTGCTTGTTGAAAATCGTGGTCGAACCATGACCCGTGGAGACCTTGTCGACCGGATCTGGACAGATGGCGCAGAATATGTGGATGAAAATGCTTTGTCTGTTACGATCAAGCGTCTGAGGGATAAGCTTGGTGCACAGAAATACATTAAAACCGTCTATGGAATCGGTTATAGCTGGGTGATAAAAGATGAATAAAGCCGGCATTGTGATCCTGCTGCTGTGTTTTCTGGCGGCGGCAGCTATTGTATTATGGGAGCGGAGAAAGGCCAGAAAAACGATGGAAAAAATCGAAAGGATGCTGGACGCTGCCATGACCGGCTCCTTTTCTGAAACCAATTTTGATGAAAGCCAGCTGTCTGCATTGGAAACGAAGTTTGCGCACTATCTTTCCGCCGCAGAAGCATCTTCTCGAAATGTAGCGCAGGAAAAAGACAAAATCAAAACCTTGATTGCGGACATCTCCCACCAGACGAAAACGCCGATTGCTAACCTGCTGTTATACAGCGAGCTTCTGATGGAGGAAACTCTGCCTGCATCGGCGAAGGCAAATGTGGAGGCGCTGTACAAACAATCGGAAAAGCTGCGATTTTTGATTGATTCTCTCGTAAAGCTTTCCAGACTGGAAAACGGGATCATTTCACTCGCCCCCCAGCAAGCAGCGCTGCAGCCGCTGCTTGAAAGCGTAGTAGAACAATATGCCGCCAAGGTTTCTGAAAAAGGATTATCTTTGCAACTGCAAGATACCGATGCTTTTGCTGTATTCGACTTCAAATGGACAGCGGAAGCGCTGGCTAATATCGTAGACAATGCCATCAAATATACAGAGCATGGCACCATTACTATTTCTGCTGTAAGCTATGAAATGTTTGCAAGGATTGATATATCGGATACCGGTTCGGGCATTTCGGAAAGTGAGCAAGCGAAGATATTTGCTCGCTTTTACCGATCAAACAGTGTGCAGAAACAAGAAGGTGTGGGCATCGGCTTATACCTTGTCCGACAGATCATATCCGGCGAGGGCGGTTATATCAAGGTTGCTTCCGTTCCGGGAAAAGGAAGTACGTTTTCCATATTTCTGCCGAAATAACAACAATTCTATCAAAACTGTTAGATTTCATTTTCCGCCGGAAAGAATGTGGAAAGATTCCTATGCGATAATCTGTATGTGTCAAAGGATCATTTCCTTTCATACATACAGATTTTTTCATGGAGGTACTCATTTATGGAAGTTTTACAGGCAAAAAACCTGAAAAAGATTTATGGCTCCGGCAATAACGCAGTTCATGCGTTGGATGGAGTTGATTTAAGTGTAAAGAAGGGCGAATTTGTTGCAATTGTCGGCACATCCGGCTCCGGCAAATCCACGCTGCTGCACATGCTGGGCGGGCTGGATCGCCCTACAAGCGGCACGGTCATGGTGGACGGACAGGATATTTTCTCCCTGAAGGAGGAAGCGCTGACCATCTTCCGCCGCAGGAAAATCGGCTTTGTGTTCCAAGCATATAATCTTGTTCCGGTGCTGAATGTGTATGAAAATATTGTTCTACCCATTGAGCTGGACGGTGGCAAGGTCAATAAGGATTTCGTACAGCAGATCGTGCAGACGCTTGGACTGAGCGACCGTCTGGATGCGCTGCCCAATCAGCTCTCAGGCGGTCAACAGCAGCGAGTAGCCATTGCCCGTGCGCTGGCGGCAGCACCCGCTATCATTCTGGCAGATGAACCCACCGGCAATCTGGATTCCAAAACCAGCCAGGATGTATTGAGCCTTTTGAAAGTCACCAGTCAAAAGTTCGCCCAGACAATCGTAATGATCACTCACAACGAAGAAATTGCGCAGATGGCAGACCGCATTATCCGTATCGAAGATGGTCGGATCGTCTCCCAGAACTAACGGGAGGTGGCTACGATGAATGTCAAAAATCGAAAATGTATTCGAAAACTCAGCTTAAAATCTCTTTATGCGAACCGTCGTCGCAATCTGATCGCCATTTTTGCCATTGCGCTGACAACGCTGCTATTTACGTCCATGTTCACCATTGTCTTGTCACTGAACGCCAGCTATGAAACCTACCAGTTTCGGCAGGTAGGCGGCTATGCACACGGCACCTTTAAGGATGTTTCCCCCGAGCAGGCGGAACGCATCGCTGCCCACCCAAAGGTGAAGGCTACGGGGGTACGGAAGGTAATCGGTATCGCTGCGGAGGGGGGCTTTGTCAAAATACCGGCAGAGATCAGCTACATGGATGCCAACTGCACTAAATGGAGCTATGCAACCCCTACTATCGGACGGATGCCCGAAAGCGGCAAAGAGGTAGCCATGGATACGGCAGCGTTGCAGCTGCTTGGCGTAACGCCGGAGCTGGGCGCCGAGGTCACGGTTTCCTATTCCATTACGGACAAGGATCAAACCGCCTTTACTGTAACAGATACCTTTACGCTGGTGGGCTATTGGGACTATGATGAACTAATGCCTGTTCATTACATCAACATCAGCCGTGATTACGCAGATGACATCGAAGCGCAGGCAGTGAAAACAGGTTTACAGCCTTTCCGCACCGATTTGAATGTCATGCTGGCCTCCGGCACAAACATTCAAGGGCAGATGGAGCAGGTGGATACCGATCTTGGTTACACATGGGACAGCTATACCGATCCCAACAGCGTCCGAATCGGCGTCAATTGGGGATATACCTCATCCCAGCTGGAGTCACAGCTCGATCCAGAGCTGATGGTCGCCATAGCAGCTTTTTTGCTGCTGGTGATTTTCACGGGGTATCTTATCATCTATAACATTTTTCAGATCTCTGTTGCAGGGGATATCCGGTTTTACGGACTTCTGAAAACCATTGGCACAACGCCCCGGCAGCTCAAACGCATCATTCGCCAGCAGGCACTTCTGCTTTGTCTGATCGGCATTCCGGCGGGGCTGCTGCTGGGCTATGGCATCGGCGCTGTTTTGGTTCCTGTTGTCTTGCGCTCCACCCAGTTGGATGCGGGCATCACAACTATCAGCACATCGCCTGTGATCTTCCTTGGTTCTATGCTGTTCGCCTTGTTGACGGTGCTCTTGTCCTGTTCCAAGCCCGGAAAAATGGCAGCTAAGGTCTCTCCGGTGGAGGCTACCAAATATACGGATGCAATGCAGACCAAGAAAAAACAGCGCAGCACCCGGGGAGCCAAGCTCCATCAGATGGCCTTTGCCAATTTGGGACGAAACAAGAAAAAGACGGTGCTGGTGGTGGTGTCTCTGGCACTGTCGGTGACGCTGTTCAATGCACTGTGTGCCTTTGTGGGCGGCTTCAGCATGGAGAAGTATGTATCCTTCATGACCTGCGCCGATTTTATCGTCAGCACGCCCGACTATTTCCGTTACAACCCGGCAGATGAATTCATCACGCCAGAACAAATCGAAGAGATCGCAGCAAACACAAAGGCCAATCTTTCCGGCACGGGATATGCTGTGCGAAAACCCGCATACCTGTGGATGACGGAGGATGCTCTGCGGCAGGACTATGCAAGGTACGAAAGTGCTGAGCAGTTGGACAGCCATATGAGCCGTCTGGAGCACCGGGGCAATATGGTGATGGGAGATACCAGAATCGAGGCTCTGGATAACAGTCTGTTTGACAAGCTGCAAGTGCTCGACGGAGATATTTCTCCTATGCTGGAGCCAAACAATAACGCTATTGCCATTGCGGTTTCTTTGGATGATTACGGCAATCTGCTCAATCCTGAATACTACCCCAAGGTGGGGGACACGATTACCGCTACCTATGCGGATGATGTGAAATATATCGACAGCCGCACCGGGGAACTCCGCACCGAAGATACACCAGAGGAGTACTTTCAGGCAAAATTGTATGGAGCCAGAGATGTAGAGTACACGGTCTGCGCCTTGGTAGAACTTCCGAATTCCATGAGTTATCGTTATGGTGGTATTGGATATGACGCAGTTTTGTCTGTGGACACCGCACAGAGGGACAGCGGTGGTGCAGCCATTCCGATGCTCTACCTGTTCGACACAGCGGACGAAGTTGACGAGGCCGAAGCAGAGCAATATCTATCGAAGCTCACTGCCGGTGAGTTTTCGCCCTTGATGTATGAAAGCAAGGCCACGGCTCGCTCTGAATTTGCTCAGTTCCGGCAGATGTTCCTTCTGATAGGTGGTATCCTCTGTGCTATCATTGGGCTGGTGGGACTCTTAAATTTCTTCAACGCCATGATGACCGGTATTCTTTCCCGTCGCCGTGAATTTGCTGTGCTTCAGGCTGTAGGAATGACAAACCGGCAGCTCAAAACCATGCTGATCTACGAGGGGTTGTTTTACGCAATGTCTTCTGTAGCGGCGGCCTTTATTTTGTCGCTGGCGGTGGGACCTCTTGCGGGAAAAATGCTGGGCAGTATGTTCTGGTTCTTTGAGTATCGATTCACCATTCTGCCTGTCCTGCTGACAATTCCGGTATTTCTTCTGCTGGGGTGGCTGATTCCTTGCATGATGTATGACAACGCAGCGAAATGCAGCGTTGTAGAGCAATTAAGGGATGCTCAATAACTGTTAAGCAAAAAACGGCCCTCTGCCAATGAAAAGGCAGAGGGCTGAATTTTAATCTAAGAGTTTATATTCAGTTACAGTTTTTAGATAAATTTCGGGATCACCGTTCAATATCAAGTCTGCATATCCAATCGGATCATTGTAGATCAGATAGTCCTTGATCTGGGTGTAGGTTGCCCCATCCTGAAATTCTGACATATCCATATCTTCCAAAGAAACTCAACCCGAATCTTTTTCGAGTCGACCTTGCCCTTGGAAAGCAAAACTACCGTCTCGTACATTGCACTCCCGCAATCCTGGTATCTTATAAAAACTTCCACGCTTCCACATCAAAAACGCCTCTTGGTGTAATTCGGATCTGCGGAATAACCGGCAAAGCCATAAAGGACAGCGTAATAAACGGATCATGACCGTCTTTCACACCCATTTCATGAGCTTTATGGATCATTCGCCCAAGAGTCTCATTGTCTTTCTCAAAACCATTATCACTCATCAGTCCCATTACAGGAAGGGCAAGAGTGTCAAATACTTTATGATTCTCTACGATCGTATAGCCTCCCTGAGTACGCATCAGTTCCCGCACAGCAAGCTCCATGTCCTCATCATTATCTCCGATCACAATAATATTATGGGAATCATGGGATACACTGGACGCAATTGCTCCACCACGGATACCAAAACCTCCGATCACGCCACAGCCGATTTTCCCCGTCATCTTATGACGTTCTACAACTGCAATCTTCTGATAATCGTCATCGGACTGGAATTTGCAGGGACCATCCCCTGCTTTCAGAGTTCCCTTTCTGGTAGTAATCTGTCCTTCTTCTGCCAGAATCACCGGAAAGATTCCATCTGCAGACTCCAGCTGAAATGCCTCTCTGGAAAATTCAGCCACATGCACTGTATTTTTCAATTCAGGGGCACACGGCTTTATAACAATCTTTGCATTTTTATCTACCAATTGCCCTTTAAAGTACACATCTTCTATGGTCACACTGACAAGATCCGAAAGAACCAAAAGATCTGCCTGTCTGCCGGGTGCCACTGCCCCCTTGTCTTTCAGTCCATAACAATTAGCTGCATTGATGGTTGCCATCTTAATAGCGGACACCGGATTCATGCCAAGGCGGATAGCTTTTCGCACGTTATGGTCAATATGCCCTTCCCGCTGGATATCCTCAATATGCTTGTCATCTGTGCAGAAGCAGAATCCGTCACCATTCATGTGTCTCTGTACCAGACCGCCCACAAGTGCCTCAAGATTTCGGGCAGCACTGCCTTCCCTTATGAGAATGGTAAGGCCGTTCCGCCGTTCTCGCATTGCATAATCAAAGAAGCTGCACTCATGGTCCGTAGCAATCCCTGCCATGGCATATGCCTGAAGATCCCCCTCTTCCAGAAACGGAGCGTGGCCATCACGGATTCTGCCTTCAAACAGCTCCAGCTTGTCATGCATGCTTTTCTCGCCCTGTACCACAGAAATGCTGTCCATTACTTCTCCAAGTCCAAGAATCCGGCTGTTATGAAGATAAGGAGCCATATCTTCAGCAGTAAGAGTACATCCATTATCATCAATGGAAGTAGCCGGAACACAGGAAGGCATCATTACGTATACGTTGGCTTTTACATTCTCTGTCTGATCCAGAATATAATCAACTCCTGCCAGACCGGACACATTGGCTGATTCATGGGGATCCACAATAAAAGTGGTAGTTCCATGTCTGGAGGCAACCGTTACCAGTTCAGCCGGTGTAACCAGTGTAGATTCCAGATGAAGATGGCTGTCAATAAATCCCGGACATACATATCTGCCGGCCAGATCACGTTCTTCTTTCCCATGGAAGCTTCCAATTCCTGCTATAATCCCATCCTGTATGGCAATGTCTCCGCGGATGATCTCTTCCGTAAAAACATTCACAATCCTCGCATCCTTCAATACCAGATCTGCCTTTTCCAAACCTCTTGCAATTCTGGAATACTGCTGATATTTTTCCAAATTCATATATATCCTCCTTTCATTTGTCAAATAATATTTATTACGAACAAAAATATTTTGATTATTATTTATGATAGTAACACTTGTACAGTGAAATTTCAATGTAAATTTCAAAACATCCGGAAAAGACAAAAAACACCAGAGATGATTTTTACTTTTAAATCACCTCCGGTGCTTCCATCAATTCTACAGCATTCTTTTCATTTCCGACAGGATAGCCTTATCTCCATAATTTTCCCGGGATTTCACTTGCCATAATTATTTATCGTCTCCTGTAAGACGCAGAATATCCCGGATTTCGTCCACATTCATATCGAGAATAACTGCCAGCTCATCAATGGTAAAACGGTTCTCCCCGTCATCGTCTGTCAGCTCCTTCACTGCGGTTTCCAGCTTCTCCACCTTAGCAACCAGGCAGTCATCCTGGAATTTCTTCTGTGTCTGCTCCTCAATGGCCGCGATAATTCCCTTGCGAAGCTGAAGACGCAGCCAAGCATCATCTTTACGTTCTGTCTCCGGGTCGGAAAGAACCGTGAGCAGCACCACATTCGCCTCCTGAATCAGATCTGCAAGTTGAATCTCTGTACAGTTCATATCAGCGGCCATATTTGCCGCTACCGGCAGATAAATGCTGGTAAGAGCTGCCTCTGCAATGGCATCCCCATCTGCCAGATTCTCAAACAGTGTGTGAAGCATCTCCGGACTTACTTCCTTACCGTTGCTTACCTCTGCCAGGTAATTCTTCAGATATGCTTCTTCCTCTGAAGTAAGCGGGGTGCTGGTTCCTTTTGACTCCGGTTCCGTCTCACCCACTTCCTCTGTCTCCACCGGGGCAGTGTCTCCCTCTATCATAATTCCCTGCAGTTTCAGATACTGCAGTACCTTTAACATCTGACTGGTCTCAAGATCAGTACTTGCAAAATGCTCCCGAATCTGCTCATGCGTCAGCATATTTCCATTCTGCTTTCCAAGCTCACAAATATTCCTTAATTTCTCCTGAAACTGAATAACGTCCATATTATTCCTCCATACTTCTTCGTTGTGTAAACTATAACAAATCCGTCCTGTAAAATCAAGGCATTACTGTTCACAGTAACGCGCTTCGCGATGCACAGAAAGACGAACCTTCTTGTGACAAGCACAAGAAGTAGCGTTTGCTGCGCAAACTTAACTCTCGGGTTTTCTGTGAACTTTCTTCACAAAAAACATCTCGCGGAACGTTACCAGTGAACAGCAACAAGCAAGTAAAAAAATGACCCAGATCTAATTTTCATCTCGAAAATCCGATCCAGATCATTCCTCATTTCCTGCGGATGACAGGACTTGAACCTGCACGTCGTAAACACCAGAACCTAAATCTGGCGCGTCTGCCAATTCCGCCACATCCGCATATATATTATTTAAAAAACCGGAATGCCCTAATCATAAGGCTTCCGGTTCTCATTCGCAAGTGAAGCATCGGGGATTCGAACCCCGGACAACTTGATTAAAAGTCAAGTGCTCTACCAACTGAGCTAATGCTCCATATAGGACTGGGCTAGCTGGATTCGAACCAGCGAATGCAGCAGTCAAAGTGCTGTGCCTTACCGCTTGGCGATAGCCAAAGGCAAAGGGTGGATACAGGGATTCGAACCCTGGGCCTCCAGAGCCACAATCTGGCGCGCTAACCAACTGCGCTATACCCACCACAGCGTGTCAGAAGGGATTCGAACCCCCGACCCACGGCTTAGAAGGCCGTTGCTCTATCCAGCTGAGCTACTGACACATATCTCTCTTCATCAGAGAAGCGGGTGATGGGAATCGAACCCACGTATCTAGCTTGGAAGGCTAGTGTTCTACCATTGAACTACACCCGCATTTACGCTGAAACGGTAATGTTGTTACAGCAGTCGGGGTGACAAGATTCGAACTTGCGGCCTCCTGGTCCCAAACCAGGCGCTCTAGCCAAACTGAGCCACACCCCGATGTCTTACAACATCATTTCTATGAAGTTGTCGTTCCTTGTGCTCTCAAGAATTTCTTTTCTCTCGCTCAAGGCAAGAGTTATTATATTATATGGTCTCCCATTTGTCAACACCTTTTTTATAAATTTTTATATTTTTTTCGAAAAAAGATGTAATTCCCGAAAACCCGCTAAAAATGCGTTTTCAAGCCCTCCACCACCTGCATTTTTCTCTTTTTCGACTATTTTCAAAAAAATATTTCAAAAAACATTTCATTTCCACAGTCAAACATACAGGTATTTTTCAGTTACAAATACCGAATTTCAATTTCCGGCTCTTCCCCTTTATACAGCTCCATCACCGCATAACTTGGTCTGCGGCCTTCCTGTCTCGGAAAAGAAAGGCTTCCCGGATTGATCACCAGTACACCATTTTTCTTCTCCACCACTGGCTTATGGGTATGTCCAAAGCAAATAATCTCACAGCCTCTGGCTGCCGCCTCTTCCGAAACCCCATAAAGATCCATGGACACACCATAATTGTGCCCATGAGTCACCATGATCTTATGTCCTTCCAGCAAAATCTCATCCTCTCTTGGAAGATCACTGAAAAAATCATTATTTCCTGCCACAATGGTACAGGGACATTCTGCCAGCGCTTCAATAAAAAATTCCCTGCCCTCCACGTCGCCGCAATGAATCAGATAGTCAAAGGGTTGCTCCAAAGCTACTGCCATCTCCAGTGACTCATCTCTCCCATGAGTATCACTGACAACCAGCACCTTCATCGTAATTCTTCCTTTATTGCCTGCAAAGCTTTTCCTCTGTGGCTGATTTTATTTTTTTCTTCCATAGACAGCTCTGCAGATGTACAGCCATATTCCGGCAGGAAAAAGATAGGATCATAGCCAAATCCATTGGCACCCTTTTCCTCATATCCAATACGGCCTTCCATGGTTCCACGCACAGTTTCCACTCTTCCGTCTGGAAAGGCAGCTGCAATAGCGCAGACAAAACGGGCTGTACGCTGCTCATCCGGCACGCCATCCAGTCTCTGGATCAAATTTGCATTCTTAATATGATAGTCTGTATTCTCGCCCATATAACGAGCAGAATACACTCCCGGCTCTTTATTCAGATAATCAATCTCAAGCCCCGAGTCATCTGCAAGTACAATTTCGCCATCACTGGTAAGCTTGCTGATGGCAGTCGCCTTGATCACTGCGTTTTCCTCAAAGGTTTTGCCATCTTCCACAATATCAGCCTGAATCCCGGCTTCTTTCATAGATACCACTTCTGCATCCAGATCTGCCAGAATTTTTCGGATTTCTTTCATTTTATCCGCATTTCCTGTTGCAAAAATTATTTTCTTCATTTATCAGTGCCCTCTTTCTTTTCCTGTGCCGCGCGTCTTGGAGGCTTTGGTCCCAGGAACTGGTAAAAATACGTTTTCAGCATTCCGTTATAGATTTTACGGTTCTTATCCGCCTTGCGTCCAATGTCATTCTCAGCTTTGTCATAAGAAGTGATCAGGTACATAGACCACTTATCCAGGCCGCGGTAGCTCTCACCGATCTCGCGGTAAAGCTGCGGCAAAGCTGCTTTTTCTTCCAGACGCTCACCATAAGGTGGATTCGTAATGATAAATCCGTAAGGCTTCGGGTGATGAAGATCCTTCACAGGACGCTGCTGAAAATGGATCAGGCTTTCTACCCCCGCCATTTTCGCATTTGCCCTGGCTGCCTTCAGTGCCTCAGCATCTATGTCATAGCCCTGAATATCTGTCTCGATTTTCAGATTCACTCTGTCCTGAGCCTCTTCTACAGCCTCATACCAGCATCTTCTCGGCACAACCTGCTTCCAGTCCTCTGCAAGGAAAGAACGGTTCATACCCGGTGCAATATCTGCAGCCATCATAGCCGCCTCGATTGGAAAAGTACCGCTTCCGCAAAAGGGATCCACAAGACTTCTGTCCTTTTTCCACGGAGTTAACATAATCAATGCGCTGGCAAGAGTCTCTGTAATAGGTGCCTTCACGGTCATCTGACGATACCCTCTCTTATGAAGAGAAACACCGGAAGTATCGATTCCAATAGTTGCCACATCCTTCATAAACGCCACGCGGATAGGAAAACTTGCTCCATCCTCCGGGAACCAGGACACGTTATATACGCCCTTCAGACGCTCTACAATGGCTTTTTTCATAATAGACTGGATATCAGACGGGCTGAACAGCTTACTCTTCACTGAATTGGCTTTCGCAATCCAGAATTTGCCATCTGCTGGAATGTAACGTTCCCATGGCAAAGCTTTCGTTGCCTCGAAAAGCTCATCAAATGTCTCAGCTTTCACTTCCGCAATCTTCAGAAGAATACGCTCTGTAGTGCGCAGAAAAACATTGGCATCTGCAATTCCCTGGGCATCTGCCAGGAAAGTAACCTTGCCATCCTCCACCTTGCTGATCTCATATCCCAGATCCAGTATTTCTCTTTTCAAAACCGCTTCCAGGCCAAAATGGCAGGGAGCGATCAGTTCAAATCTTTCTGTACTCATTCACCGTTTTTCCCTTCTTAAAGCACTATGCTTTTTACAATATTTCCTTCAAAATCCATGATGGAAAAAACACCGTTCTCAAGCACCGCATAGGTAGGCGGATTTCCTTCTTTCGGAATGGATACGGAACCCGGATTCAAAAGAATGTATCCCTCCATCTGCTCTGCTTTCAGCACATGGGTATGACCATGGATCAGAATATCTCCCTCGCATAAAGGCGGAAGGTTATTCTGATTATAAACATGTCCATGCGTCGCATAAAGTGTCTTGCCGTCAATTGACAGAATACAGTAATCTGCCATCACCGGAAACTCCAGAACCATCTGATCCACTTCTGCCTCACAGTTACCGCGCACAGCATAAATTTTGTCTTTCATGGCATTCAGCATGGGAATTACCTGCTTAGGTGCATATTCTTTTGGCAGATCATTTCTTGGTCCGTGATAAAGCAGATCGCCCAGCAGAACCAGGCGCTCTGCCCCTTCTTTCTCAAAAGCATCCAGCATTTTCCTGCAATAGTAAGCAGAACCATGGATGTCAGAAGCAAACATATATTTCATAAACTTGGTTTCTCCTCTGTTTTTAGTGTTCGAATTGTCTCTCTCCTTTTCGGTTTACATAACCTCATGAAAAGGACATTTTTCTTCTTTACATTATCATGCCTTGATGGAAATTACAAGATAGTACTCTTTTGAATTTTTTCTCATATATCGCATATCAGATTTCTCCCTCTGTACTCCTTCATTCCCCCGATCACCGTTTTTGTCTTATATCCATTTCGCGCCAGAATCCTGGCCGCCTGAAGACTTGCCCCGCCCCGGTCGCAATACAGCACCAGTATTTTCCCTTTTGGAAAATCATATGTCTGCATTTCTTCAAACTTCTCATATGGCACATTTACCGCTCCCTTTATATGTCCGGTATGGTACTCTTTCGGATTTCTTAAATCTATAAGAAAGGAATCTTTCCGTCCAACATAATAATCCAGCATTTTTCCGGAAATCGGCTCTACAGGAAACATGGAAAATCCCCTTTTTTATCAGTATATCCGCAAATACAAAAAAGGTGCCAAAATGCACCTTTTTTAAGTATTGCTTTTCGCAACCTCCGCAGGGGACTTACTTGATTCGGTTAAATATGAAACAAGATCAGAAATCCGTTGTACATCTGCGGACTATTTCGCATGGAACACACACATTCTTTTCAATTTGTATTTCTCTCTCAAGAAGGTCTATCATCCGTTCCACTGTCTTTTTGCACATTACCCCCAGCTTACTGTCCACCGATGTAAGCTCAGGATCACTGCTGATTGCAAGAATTGAGTTATTATATCCGACGACCGCCAGTTCCTCAGGAATCGCCAGTCCCTTAATCTTTGCATACTTTACTGCTCCGATTGCAATTCCATCCTCCGTTGCAAGGACGCTGTCGAAATCGAGGGTCCGGTTGTATTCAAGCAGCATATCCCGCGTATATTCAATGTCATTTTTGGTCTTGAATTTCAGATTTCCACGAATGGGATATCCGGCATCCTGCAATGCAGCTTCGTATCCCGCCATTTTCTGCCTGGCACTGTAGGATTCTGAATCATACATAAAAAGAATTTTCTCTTTTCCTCTCCGAATAAAGGCTTTCGTCACTTCATAAGTAGCCTGAAAATCATCCGCATAGGTGCAGTAAATATTATCGCCTGAAACCTTTGCGTTAATCATAAATATGGAAACCTGTTCCGCTGCCTCCCGAATATAATCTGTGTCAGATTCATCTTTACCATTTCCTGCATATGTAGAACCAACCAGTATCAGCGTGTCTATTTTCTTAGACAAAAGGAGTCTGACATAATCCTCCTTTTCTTCCTGTTTAAATCCGCTGCAGCCAAGAATACAGTCATATCCATGAGCATGAAGATTTTGCTCCAGATAAGATACTGCTTTTGCCATATAGATATCGTCAATATTTGGACAGATGATTCCTACTGTTTTCATCGACCCAAGACCAAGGCCTCTGGCAAACGCATTCGGCGTGTATTCATTTTCTTTCATAACCGCAAGAACCTTTTCTTTTGTCTTCGGGCTGACTTTCGGACTGTTATTGACCACTCTGGATACTGTTGCGATGGAAACATTTGCCAGCTTTGCAATATCATATATATTCACTATCGTTCTCCTGTTCGTTCTGGTAATAATAGAAAATAAGCTTTCTGATATCAATCATTTTACAGGTCAAACCCAAAATAGTCTACTGCATTATTGTATGAAATTCCACACACGATTTCCTTTAAAGTCTTATAATCAGCCGGATATTCTCCATTTTCCACCCATCCGCCAATAAGCTCGCAAAGAATTCTGCGGAAATACTCATGTCTGGTATAGGACAAAAAGCTTCTTGAATCAGTAAGCATGCCAACAAAGTTTGCAAGCAGTCCCAGATTTGCAAGTGATGTCATCTGTGCGATCATACCTGTTTTGTGATCGTTGAACCACCATGCACTTCCCTGCTGAATTTTACCTGCTGCCTCTGTTCCCTGGAAGCAGCCAAGGATTGTTCCAATTGCTTCATTGTCATTGGGATTCAGGGAGTACAGGATTGTCTTTGGAAGTTCATTTGATGCGATCAGAGAATTCAGGAAATCTGCTGTCTGAGCACTTGGCGCATAGTTATTGATGCAGTCATATCCGGTATCTGGTCCGAGCTGCTCATACATAAATGCATTGTTGTCTCTCTTGCATCCATAATGGATCTGCATTACCCAGTTCTTTTTCTGATATTCTTTTCCAACAAACTGCATAAAAGCTGTCTTGAAGATCATTTCTTCTTCTCTTGAAATGCTTTCGCCATTCAGTCTCTTTTTAAAGATCTCATTTACTTTTTCTTCTGCTGCAGGCGCATACATAACATATTCCAGTGCATGGTCAGATACGCTGCATCCCATCTGTGCAAAGAATTCCATTCTCTTAAGAAGGGCTTCTTTCAGATCTGCGAAATCAGCAATTTCAACGCCACTGACCTGTGAAAGCTTTTTCATGTATTCCGGATATTCCGGTTTTTCCAGATTCATTGCCTTGTCCGGACGCCATGCAGGAAGCACTTTCACCTCAAAGCTGTCATCCTCTGCAAGAACTTTATGCCATTTCAGATCATCTACCGGATCATCTGTTGTGCAGATTAATTTTACATTGGACTTGCGGATAATGTTTCTTACAGACATATCATCTTCCTGAAGCTTTTTGTTGCACAGGTTCCACACTTCTTCAGCTGTATCTCCGTTCAGATATCCTGTATATCCGAAATATCTCTGCAATTCCAGATGGCTCCAGTGATAGAGCGGATTTCCGATTGCTTTCCCAAGAGTTTCTGCCCATTTCTGGAATTTTTCACGATCACTGGCACCACCTGTAATGTAGTACTCATCTACTCCATTTGATCTCATCTGACGCCATTTATAATGATCGCCACCAAGCCACACCTGGGTAATATTCTCAAACTTACGATCCTCTGCAATTTCCTGGGGATTGATATGGCAATGGTAATCTACAATTGGCATTGTCTCTGCATACTCATGAAATAACTTTTTTGAAGTTTCTGTTGAAAGTAAAAAATCTTTGTCCATAAATGCTTTCATAAAATAATTCTCCTCTCCTTTCTATCCGTTTCAGCAAATGTAAGGTCTTACATTTTATTTACAGTATACGACAAATAAGTATCATTTTCAATTCACGAAGTATTTGCAGAACAGACAAATTTTCGCACTACACATTGTGTATTTTTACCATTTTCAGCTTTTTTTCCATTTCCTATTGACGTTCCCGTTTTGTTGATGTAATTTGTATGTAAGCTCTTACATACATTATTTTCACATAAAGGAGGTTGTTGATTTCTTGAAATCTTTTATTAAAATTAATCCTTCAGATAATGTAGCCGTTGCGCTTCAGCCTCTGGCGAAAGGCACTGTGATCAAACTTGATAACTCCACACTCACTCTTACAGAAGAAATCATGCAGGGACACAAGTTTGCATTAAAAAGTCTCAAGCCTGGTGATTCCATTATTAAATATGGTAATCCCATTGGACGTGCAACCGCAGAAATTCCTGCAGGTTCCTGGATTCATACTCACAATTTAAAAACAGGGCTGGGAGATCTTCTTACTTATACATATAACAAAACTATCACAGAGCTTCCACACCGGGAGCCAAAGTTCTTCCAGGGCTATCGCAGAAAAAACGGTGGTGTTGGTGTACGCAATGAAATTTGGATCATTCCTACAGTAGGCTGCGTTAACAATGTGGCATCTGCTATTGAACGAGCCACACAGAAGTACATGACAGACCAGATTGATGGTGTCTGTGCTTTTCCACATCCTTACGGATGTTCCCAGATGGGTGATGATCAGAATAACACACGTCAGATTCTTGCTGATTTAGTGAACCATCCTAATGCAGGCGGTGTTCTGGTTCTTGGACTTGGCTGCGAAAACAGCAACATCGATGAATTAAAGAAATTTATCGGGGACTATGATCCTGAGCGTGTACGTTTTCTCGTTGCCCAGGAATGCGAAGATGAGATCCGTGATGGTATTGAAATTGTCAAAGAACTGATTTCCTATGCCTCCTCATTTAAACGTGAACCAATCAGTGCATCTGAACTGGTGATCGGTATGAAATGCGGCGGCTCTGATGGTTTGTCCGGAATCACGGCAAACCCTACTGTTGGTGCATTTTCTGACAAACTGATTTCTATGGGAGGATCTACAATTCTTACAGAAGTTCCTGAAATGTTCGGTGCTGAGGAATTACTTATGAACCGCTGCGAGACAGAAGATCTGTTCAACCAGACAGTTGCCCTTGTCAACGATTTCAAAAACTATTTTAAAAGTCACAACCAGACCATTTATGAAAATCCTTCTCCTGGAAACAAAAAAGGCGGTATTTCCAGTCTGGAAGATAAATCTCTCGGATGTACGCAAAAATCCGGAAGTGCACCTGTCATGGGAGTTCTTTCTTATGGAGAACCTGTAAAGGAAAAAGGATTAAACCTGCTGAGTGCACCTGGCAATGATCTTGTCGCCTCTACTGCCCTTGCTGCATCCGGTGCACACATTGTACTTTTTACCACCGGACGCGGAACACCATTTGCAAGTCCTGTACCTACAGTAAAAATCTCCACAAATAACCAGCTTGCAAAAAAGAAGCAGAACTGGATTGATTTCAACTGTGGAGTCATGGTAAATGATACTCCTCTTGATGAGCTTTCAGAAAATCTTCTGGATTTTGTCCTTGAGATTGCATCCGGAAAGAAATCAAAATCCGAAGAAGCAGGTTTCCATGATATGGCAATCTTCAAACAGGGCGTTACTTTATAAAACATAAATCGAATTGCGGAAGCAGCGTAGCTGCGTAGCAATCCGGATATCAAATGAGTGTCAAAAGACCTTTTAACACTCATATCATTATATATGAGGAAAAATGAAAATGAAAAAATTATCTTATGCTGTTTTAAAAGAACAGGGCTATGATGGATACCTTCTTGAATCAGCGCCGGAACGTGTACTTCAGTTTGGTGAAGGAAACTTCCTCCGTGCATTTGTAGATTATTTTATAGATGAGTTAAACGAAAAAGCCGGATTCAACTCCAAAGTTGTTCTGTGCCAGCCAATCGCTCCAGATCTCGATGACAGGTTCAACGAACAAGAGGGTCTTTATACCTTATTTCTCCGTGGATTCCAGGATGGCAAAAAAATAAATAAAAAGCGTGTTATCTCCTGTGTAAGCCGTTGTCTCAATCCATATAAGGATTTTGAAGCAGTTCTCGCATGTGCAGATAACCCGGACCTCCGTTTTATCGCATGTAATACAACAGAAGCCGGAATTACTTATGATTCTTCCTGTCAGTTTACTGATGTTCCGGCTGGCAGCTATCCTGGAAAACTTACTCAATTTATGTATCGCCGTTTCCAGAAATTCGGTCAGGAAGCCGGCAAAGGATTTATCATTCTTTCCTGTGAGCTGATCGATGATAATGGAAAAGAGCTTGAAAAATGTGTATTAAAATATGCTGAACAGTGGAATCTTGGTGAAGACTTTATCAACTGGATCAAAGCTGAAAACATCTTCTGCTCTACACTTGTAGACCGTATTGTAACAGGTTATCCAAGAAATGAAGCTGCTGCAATCTGTGAAGAACTTGGCTATAAAGATAACCTGATCGACACAGGTGAAATCTTCGGCTTCTGGGTAATCGAAGGACCTCAGTCAATCAAAGACGAATTCCCGGTTGACAAAGCGAACCTTCCAATCCTGATCACAGACAATCACAAACCATACAAGCAGAGAAAAGTACGTATCTTAAATGGTGCTCATACCTCCTTTGTACTGGGTGCTTACCTTGCAGGACAGGATATTGTCAGAGACTGCATGAACGACGATGTGATCTGTGGATTTATGAACAAAACTATTTATGATGAGATCATCCCTACTCTGGACCTTCCAAAAGCAGAGCTCAAAGATTTTGCCGCTGCTGTTACAGAACGTTTCAAAAACCCATTTATCGATCACGCTCTTCTTTCCATTTCTCTGAACTCTACATCCAAATGGAAAGCACGTGTTATGCCGTCACTCAAAAAATATGTTGAACGCAAAGGTACACTTCCTGCATGCATCACAGCTTCTTTCGCCTTCTACATTGCATTCTATAACGGATATGCTATGAGCGAAGACGGACTTACAGCCAAAAGAGCAGCTAATGAATACACTGTAAAAGATGACAAAGCAGTTCTCGAATTCTACCTTGCACATAAAGATGATTCCGCAGCGGATCTTGTTCATGCAGTCTGCACCAATACTTCCTTCTGGGGCGAAGATCTGACACAGATTTCCGGATTTGAAGCAGCTGTATGCAATTACTTAACTCAGATCCGTGAAAATGGTGCGTATGAAGTAATGAAAGCACTGGCTTAAATATATTACTGAATCATAAGTTCTTTCCATGATTGAAAGCGACGGTGCAGGACGCGTGCAACGTTAGAGCGTGTCTGAAAAAGGCTCTGGATTTCCTTCCGCATTGCTCATCAAAAACCTCCGGCATACATTAAACCTCCCAACATGGGCGCAGAGTCAACAGACCCTGCGCCCTTTCTTAAAATATTTTAATATCTGGAAGTAGTATCTTCCCCAGACTCGTAAGAATTACGACTCTTGTTTTTGCTGCTGTTTTTTGAGTAAGAATTCTTGCAATCCTGAGAATTCATCTCATTTTCATAAGATCTGTTTGTTGAATTTTTGCTGTTCTTGTTTTCAGACTCATAATTTTTTGCCATTTGAGTATTCCTCCTGTTGAATGCCGCTGTTCGCGTTCTGTTCCGCACCCAGCAGCTGTTTTCAGATTACTTTGTGTATTGTAACCAATTGCAGAAAGAATATTCATCAAAATGATATTGCTTTTTTTTCCAATTTATATTATAATTGGCTTTGTAAAAGAATTTACCCTTCAAAAATTTTTTTACATAACCCCTTATTTAATTATTTATACTCCCCTCGAAATACCCGGTAGCTCCCCTACCGGGTGTTTCTCTTTGGATTTATAAGGGTTTGCGGGATTTTGGGGTTCACCATTCTTGTAATATTTCTGTAACATTTACCCCTCGTACCCAAAATATACCCAAGATTGCATTTCAAGTACCCAAATCAGTTTCCTCCGACGCAAAAATGAGGGCAGCTTTTAACCACCCTCACTCAAATTCTTCAAAAACAGAAATTGTTTTTTTCTTTTTTCCCATGTATAATTAAGCAAGAAAATACGCAAGTTAATAAGCAAGTTAATCATTATACACGGAGGTATTTTATGGGAGATTACGCACCACCTTTTACCATTACCAACAAAATACTAACATATGTGTCCTCTATTTCAGAAAAAATCGGACGCATTACAGCTACCAGCAGCCTTGAATCCAAGCCGCACCTTAGACGAAACAACCGCATTAAATCCATCCACTCATCTCTGAAAATTGAAGCCAACTCCCTTTCTTTAGGACAAGTCCGGGATGTAATAGGGGGAAAAACAGTTCTTGGAAAACAAACAGAAATACAGGAAGTAAAAAACGCATACGAAGCTTATGAACGCCTGTCAGAAATCGACCCTTACAGTATCAAAGATTTAAAAACATTTCACGGCATAATGACCAGATATCTTGTAAATGAATCTGGGGACTTCAGACATGGGGAAGAAGGCGTTTTTAATGGTGACCAGTGTATTTTCATGGCTCCACCCGCACACCTTGTTCCAGAATTAATGAATGATCTTTTTAACTGGATGAATAAATCCAGAAACACGATCCATCCTTTGATTCTTGCCAGCGTGTTCCACTATGAATTTGTTTTTATCCATCCATTTTCTGATGGAAATGGCAGAATGGCAAGGCTATGGCACACCGCTATTCTCGCAAAATGGAAGCCTATATTTGAATATATTCCTATCGAAAGCCAGATTGAGAAATTCCAGACTGAATATTATGACGCAATCGCCCAATGCCATAGGGCAGGCTCTTCCACTGACTTTATTGAATTTATGCTGTCACAGATTGATAAAATTCTGGATGACATCCCGGCCCAAATCAATGAAGAAAACCATTTGCTCTCAGATTATGTTCAGAAACTACTTTCTGTAATGGAATATGACATTCCTTATACCAGCAGCGCACTAATGGAAAAACTAGATTTGAAATCAAAAGAAACTTTCCGAAAAAATTATTTACATCCTGCTATTAAGCTTAATCTGATCCGTATGACCCTCCCAGATAAGCCCAGGAGCAGAAGTCAGAAATATATTAAGCTTTGAACCCAATCAGACTTTCTGGCAGAAAAATTCAAGGGGGGGGGGACTTTGCTCCCCCTTGCTAAAACATCGCTGCTAACTTGTTAATTTCCTCAGCCTTCTTGTCCGGAAGTACATGAGAATAGATATCCAAAGTCATCGTGATTGACTTATGCCCCAGAATTTCCTGCATGACCTTTGGCGGGATTCCCCTCTCAAAACCGCGTGTTGCAAATGTATGACGAAGCGAATGGGGTGTATGCTCTCCAAACGTGTGTCCGTCCTCCCTGATTTGAACTATGATTTTTTTCATGTCCTGATACAATGCATTCTCAGAAATGCACCTTCCAAAACTGCCTGTAAACACCAGATTTTCAAAACCTGGCTCTGGTCTCCATTTATCACCCAGAAGCATTCTTGTCGCGAGCTGGCGCTTCCTGTGCTCTCGTAGTACAGTCACCAGATTGTCAAGCATTAGAATGTCCCTTTTACTACTTTCAGACTTTGGCTCATCAATCATATATTTTACTTTAGCCTTGGCTATGTACTTCAAAGTTCCATTCACATGTATGATTTTATTCTCAAAATCTATATCCGACCACTGCAATGCCCGTAGCTCTCCGCCTCGTCGAAAAAAGAGGCTGCAAAACCTGCAGCCTCCTCCGTTGTTGTAATACTTGTGTTTCCATCTTTCCCTTCGTATAATACGGAGCCTTCCCTCACCAGCTCCGTATGTACACACATGACTCTTTTCTTCATGCCGCCTCCGTTTCTTCCTGCTCCAGGAGCAAGCCAATTTCCTTGATCCCGGTATCCATGCTGTTTTCCAGTTCCAGCTGGAAGGAATCTCCTTTTCCCATCCACCTGGCATAAAAGAACTGGATCACATTTGGCAGGACCAGGAGACAGCGCAGGACCTCTGATTTCATCTCACCGCTCTTTTCCAGCAAAGTCTCTGCAATATTCTCCCGGCAGTTGATCTGATACGCCCTCTGGTAAATCCTCTCTGGGGCTAACTGTAATACTCGCTTCTTATACTGCTTCCGTTCCAGCTTGATCTTGGCATTGAACAGCCTTACAATTTCATCCTCTCCCATGTTTCATCACCTCCTGTTTTCGTTTTTCTCAATCTTTCTTTGTGCCGCCGAGAACATTACCGATTGTATCTGCAACCTTACCCAGCAGTTCAAATAACAGCTCCCATGAAAAATCCATTGGCATAACTCCTTTCTCTGATATATTTGGACATGAAAAAAGCAAAGGAATGTTTCAGCCTTTGCTTTTTCATAATTATAATATGTAATTGAAATTTTGAACTTGTTTTTACACTACTCCAATTCCACAAACTGGAACTTGATTGTTAAAAACTTGCAAAATATTTTTCTAATGAATCTACAAACTCACCAATATGAATTCCATCAATAAATGAGTAATGAGTCTGTACAGATATAGGCACCATTATCCTTACATCTTTTTCCCAATACTTTCCCCAGTCCAATAAAGGTGTGGTATTATTTTTTAGCTGAATTTGTATGAGAAACATGTACATATTTTATTCGCAGCTAGGGGAACATTGAAAAATATCATTCCCAAATGGGCCTGTGAAATAGGGTTCTTGTTTATTTGTAATCTTCTTAGCATTGACACAGTATTCTCTAAGGTTATCCATCATAGAAATATTCACCCTTTTGTCTGAATTCTCTGAGGGAACACCTTCCCTGTTTTATTTTAGTATCGTTTTGGATTTTCTCTCATAAAGATAAATTCTGCTACAGAGCGGTCATATGTTTTAATGTGTCCAAACAGCCAGTCAATCACATTCTTCTGTACAAGTTCACTGAACCGATCAGTTGGTCCTTCATAATCCTGAAGGTATTCATGCAGTTCCTGAATTGTCTTTTTAAACTCTTCATGTTTTTCATGATGGTTTTCACGCTCTGGATAACCGGATTTTTCCTGAAGCTTTTCCTCTTCTTTGAAATGAAAGTCAGTATATTCATCCAGATAATCCAGCATTTTGATTGCTTTTACTTTGCTGTCGCCATTTTGACAGGCAGTTACAAAGTTCTGGATACGGTCGATCAATTCTTTATGCTGGGTATCAATTGTTTCATTTCCTGTTACTAAATTGTCATCAAAGGTAATATTTAAATCGTAAGTCATAATCTGGTCTCCATTTCTTTTTATATGTTCTCTTGGGATTTTTTTGTGTCTGTCAGTTTCACACCTGCATTTTCTGCTTAGTCTTCTACAGGAACAAAAACATCTTTTCCTAATCCACATATCGGGCATACCCAGTCATCTGGAATATCCTCAAATGCAGTTCCTGGAGCGATACCTCCGTCTGGATCGCCTACTGCCGGATCATAAATATAGCCACATGGTTCACATTCATATTTTTTCATAGTTATTTTCTCCTTTTCAATGTTGATTCATTTTGTTAATAGATTCCTACTGAATTTTTTAGTATTTTGTTGCTTTTTATGTATGTCTGTATTATACATGATACTTTCTATTATGTCAATAATAGTAATTGTTATTATTTTTATTTTGTGTATTTTAAATTCAGTAATATCTGACTAAAATGTTACGAAAAAGACTGGTTCTACACTATTTCTGAAAATCTGACAGTGCATTGCTCTTTCTCATGTAGCATCATTCATTATCCTATATGAATTTACCATATATATTCCTCCAAATTCCGATTGAACAAAAGATTAAAAGTCCATAGGTAGTAGCTACTCGGACGCTCACTTTGTTCAATTAGGTCAAATCGAAAATGGAGTAAACGAAGGGGCAGTTCACTGAAATGTCAAAACTGCTTTTTCGTTTACTCCATCATCGATTCTAACCTAAAGAATTTGTGGTAATATTATACCTTGCAGTCAAAGATATTGCCACTATCGTTTCTATTTCTCCAATTCGAACTCAAACCTTTGTACAACACAGTTATCCTTTACCTCAGAACAAATCTGATCTGCATTCTCATATAACATTGCCATTGTCTTTTTACACATCTTCGGAGAATCTGAAAGAATCCAGGAAATTCCATAAGATAATTCAATATACCCATAGGTATCATCATCTTTTTTCATGGTCACAATGTTCAATTCCAATAACTTAGCCAGTTCCATCGAAGCTCTCTGCAGTCTGATAAACAAAGCAATCTTCTCGGAATCAGGAACAATCTCTTTCATTTTTTCCTTCTCTTTAAAGCTTCTGATAATTTCTGCTAACTGAAAATCTCTCCGGTCATTTTCCAGCTGTAATTCTCCTTCAGAAAGATTCTCAGATTCTTCTGCTATCTGCTTATCCAGTTCTTCCATTTCCTTAGCTGCAACGTCATAATATTTACATTCTATCAGCATTCATCTTCTCCTTACAGACAAAAATGGAACAGTCAAACAAATACGTCCGAACTGTTCCCTCACTTCTTAAGTCCTCGGAGCATTGCCAATACAACAGCCTGCTCATCAGCACTCAGATCATTCCATATCTCCATCACTTCATTCTGTTTATCCGTCAGATGATTTTCTTTTTCATTCTGGAAAAACTGAGACAGTGTTACATCCAGTGCACTGCATATCTTTTCAAGCGTCTGTAATGATGGTGTACTCTCATTTGCAACAATCCTTCCAAGGGAAGACTGTGCAATTCCTGTCAGCTGTGCCAGTCTGTATTTACTCACATGACGTTTTTTGCATAAATCCTTTATATTCCCAGCAACATACTCTTCTATCTGCAAGTAAATACACCTCCGTTCAGCATTACTGGTTTTATTTTACCTTCAATCTCAGCATTTTATTAGAGGTATATTACGCAAGCATTTAGTTGTGTTTTAAAAAGTATTTATACAAAAAAAGATAATTTACTAAAGCGAAGATATGTTCCGGTTCTTATGTATCGTGTTTTACTGATACCAATTATAATAACAAATTTATTCTACCATGTATGAGTTATTTTGTCTAATATAATAATCTTCCATTGCACAATTTGAAGATTAAACTTTTTCATTTCTTTAGCCATAAAAGTAGCCTAATAATAATGTAATTATCAGTGCCCTCGTTTTATTGACTCGGTTATTGTCACTCTGCTATCGCATCGTGCCAAAACCTCGTGGGAGATTATAATTAGCCTTCTCTTATCAAGTTAAATATAACCAGCTCCACGGATAGAAATCTTTGAGAAATTTCACTGTAAAGTCTTGAGACAAATGCCTAGGCGACCAGGCTCTATCGCTTCGCGCGAGCCTGGTCTTTATGCATTTGCCTCAATCCTTCCCACTGAAATTTTCAAACATTTCTACCCATGTCGCATATTAACATATTATTGCTTTTAGCAAATCAATAGTCACAAATGCCAATGACATTTGTGACCTTCTCAACATCTCTTTCACGGAATATACGCCCTCTCCCAAACATACATGTCCGGGATACTGCCAGACATGTCTCCGTCCAACCGAAGTGTCTGATTCCCGCCTAGCCAGAAATTATAACATTTCTGGCTAACTGCCAGGCAGATGTATCAATCCTGGCAGTGCCCGATTCGTATATTCCTCTCCATATTATCATCTTAAGTATGTTGCCTATAATATTTTAAGGGATGACTGTCAACCCTGTTCGATCAGAGTCCGCCACATATATGTTTCTGAAGAATTTATTCTTAATATTCCATCGTCTCATTCTGGATTATTTCATCTTCGTTTTTCCCTGTATCCGCTTCTGTTTTTACTCTCAGATATGGATTCTCAATAATTTCAGCCTGCTGGCAGGGGTAATTAGAAAAAACATATACGGTACAATTCTCTCTTAAAAGTCTTGCTCTTCCCACAGCCTGTTCCAATTCTGACTCAATGAAGAAGAGCTGCATATTTCTCATTTTCCCATCATCATAGCTCATCATAGGGAAACTATATCCACCTCTTTCCACACGGTATCTGTGTAAGCTGCCACTTGTATCGTATCCAAGCATTGCTCCTACCAGTTCATATAGACTGGTGAATTATGTGGTGTACCTATTACAGCTATATCCATTCCACGATATACATTAAATCCCTCAGTCTTACCAAAATGAATTTCTGAGTCTGGTGCCAGCATTTTAAAGGTGATAATCGGAATATCCCCGATATACTTTTCCTTTATCTCTTCCAGAACATCTGTCCCTCCATTTTTATTGAAAAAAGCTCTGCTGAGAGTATGTGCCGTGTACTGGAGCACCTTTCCTTTATATTCAGCCTTATATACTTCTCTGAAATTAATGGTTTTTCCAGAGAAGTAATCCTCATATAAAGCTCTGTCAGCAGTTGCTGATAATATAGTCATCTTACTACAGTCTCCGAAATCATACTTCTTAATAAACACAATTTCCTTCTTATTTTTGCACATGATAACATGGGTACTATCAAACAACTTCGGAACCGGTCCTGTAAACTCATTTCTTTGCTCATACAGCTTTTCCAAAACTGATTCTGACAGACTGGTGAAATTGACCTGAAGGGTTTCTTCATTATCCAGTTCTAAAATTCTCTCAAGCTGCTCTCTATTATCCGCATCTATAAATGGCAGTTCCAATAATTTCTCAATATCTGACAGCGGTAAACTACTTGTAAAATGAAATAATGTCATAAGCAGGTCTTCATCAATGATAATTTCATAGTCCTGCATTTTGTATAATTCTTTCATTAAAAAAGCGCATGTGTCGTAACAATACACCGCGCTCCGCTGTAGCCTATTTTTCTTTTTTTCAGTATCTCGTTAAATATCTCTAACTGTCTTGGGGATAGTTCATCCATATGTTCCTTTTTATATTCCAGTATGGTCTTTTTTCCTCTCTTGGTGAACCCCTTGGAAAAGTCCTTGTTAAGTTTCTCCTCTAAATCCGGAAGACCTAATTGTGCAATCTTGGTATACATACTTTCTGTTATTTCACACTCAACACCTTTGGCTTCTATTCTTTCAGCCACCTCACGCTGCAGCTTGATTGTAGGCACTGCTATGATAAATTTCTTACCTATCCAGTTTTTTACAATCTCAGCGTACTGTTCCGTTTTTCCTAAAGCCGTCTGTGCTTTTATAATGTGGATATCTGCATTTCTGGCAGCTACCGCTTCCTCAAGCATTTTTTTAAGCACAGATACACATTTATCAATTTCGTAAAAGACCTCTGTATTTTCTAATTTTCTGATTTTCCTGCTTGCTTTGTCATAGAGGGATTTACCTTTACAGTTATTATAATATGGACAGGTTGTCTTTGAATTTTCACAGTACATAGGGCTGCCATTTAATATATTATGTTTTCTATTCTGGTTTAAAGTATGGTTCCATTTACCAGTACGTTTCTGCAAATTATCAAAAAATAATTTTTTTCCACCTTTTATATGTACCAGACTGGTCACAAGAAGGAACTCCTGATCATAATGTATGTCTTCTCCATTAACAAAGTCATTTAACAGAGGACATAGTTTACATAATGATTCCTGGTTATATCCGGTCAGTGTTGGAATATCCTTTCTTATTTTCTGCTCTTTCGCAGAATCTCCCTCACACGCTTTGCCTTCGCTATATGGAAGCATGATTATGCCGTTATCATTAATTTTGTCTTCAATTCCTTCTAAATCAAATTTATTCTCATTGTAAATACATAGTTCTCCGTTCTTAACACATATCCCGCTCTTTTTTCCAAGTCTTTTTAGTTCCTTACTATTATTACGCCCCTTTGTCTCCCAATAATAAATTTCCAGATTCCTTGCAAGCTCCACAATATTAATTTTTGCATACGGCTTCTTCTCTATTATCCCTTTTCCTCCGAGAAAATACCTGCCTAAATTAAGGCATTCTGCACCCACAGGTGAAAAAAATGCCCTTAGCAGAATATTAGCAGCTTTCGCAAGTGCAGGATTCTTTATCCAACGATCCATCAAAAAAACAGCTCCAAATCCCTTTTGGTTTGCACAGCTTCCAAGTGTTTTATATGTAAAAGCATAGGACAAGCTATATTTTTCACATTTTTCTTTAAACTCACGATATTTCAGATCACCATCAAATTCCAATACCAAAAGTGTCTGTCCTACAAAGTTTTCCTCATCTGTTCCACCATCTAATAAAGCCCTGCAAAAAGCCTGTCCATTATTTCCAACGCTCTCTATAATTTCTTTTATGGTTAAGTCTTTAATACTTTGCCTCTTCTTAAAACGATCAGCAATCAGTCCCATATGTAATGAAGCAAGTGTCATATCCTTATATTTGTTAGAATCTATATTTATAAGCATTATTCTTCCTTTCCGATAAATTCCATACTGACATACTTTATTCAAGCTAAACTGGTCACTCTGGGAGCATGGCATGACAGTTTGTAAGCAAATTGGGAATGCTCTATTTAAACCTATGAGATTTCTATAAATATACACTTTTGCTTACAATCTGCTCATATCAGCTCTCAGTAGCTCCAGTTACGGTTCATATAAGTGTTTGAGCTTGAAAAAACTTTATATGGCATTTGAAATTCATCTATAGCATTTTTACAGGACTGTTCTGCTTATATTTATTTCTTACAAAACTAACCTTGCTCACATATAAGTAAAACCAAATATCAGACAGGAGGTAACTATTATGTCAACTACATCTAATTCAGTACCTGCAGGGAAGGAAAATTCTATTTTGACTGTTTTAGTGTCTCAGAAGTTGCTGAGTATCTTGGCGTGGGTAAGAACAGAATTTATGAATTGCTTAACACCGGGAAGCTTAAAGGATTCCGCATGGGATCCACCTGGAAGATTAGCCGAATGGCTTTGGAGAATTATATCTTGAATGCTTCGGAACTTTAATTCAGATAAAAAAACAGGGCATGTCACCAGCGTGACATGCCCGAGTGTGTGAAACTTTTTCTGTAAATAGCTAATAAAAGCAAGGTCTTCTATGGTAAAATATAAATCATAGGAGGCCTTTTATTATGGCAAGAAGAGAAAAGAAACCTGTACACAAAGTAGTAATGACAGAAGGAAATCTGTATGCATGATGAGAAGGACGTTTTTGACGTCTACTCTTGACATGCCCGAAATCATGTCGTATATATATAGCAAGAGCTGGAAGCTCTAATTTAGCGCTTCCAGCTCAATCATTATCATAGAAGATTATTATTTACAGACTTTTCTTCATAGTCTCCATAATCCCCAACACCAAGTTTGTCTCCTGTTAAGCGGATATTCTCAATATACTTAATTTGGTTAAATTACACTGCCTCTCTCTTCTTTTTCATCCCAAATTCGATTCATATAATAGCAAACTTTGCAGTCATTCATCTCCAGCTGTCGGTCGAACATTCCGTCTGGGGTGAGCTTTCTCAGGAAGCAGAAGCAGCCTCTTCCGTCTGTCAGCTCCAGGAATTTCTCCATACCTGCTGCTTTCATGGCATCTGCAACCATGTCCATATCCGGGCTTCTGCGCAGATGGACTTTCTTTCCATCCAGCTCACTTACCTTTGATCTGGCATCCTCATGAGGTACGTAGTACTCTTCTCCTTCTCCTGCATGCCCCTCCAGAATATACTTCAAAGTATCATAATACCGATCTACATAACTGCATCATGGATTCCGTTTCCTGCACATAAGGTATCATATTCACTTCTAAAAGATTTCCATCTTGCCACATTCCTGAAAGAATGCTCCACAGAAATTCTGCTGTCAAAGAAATTCCCATTCAGCTCATCCCCACAGAACAGGATTCGCTCTTTTTTATCAAGAAACTGAAGAGAACCTGAGCAATGTTCTTCAATATTAAACACCTGAAGCTCACGGCCCTTCAAATTAATGGTGTCGCCATCGTGTAAAAATACAACCGGATAATCCACAGGAACATCAAGAGCTGACATCATACTTCCCATGGCATCCCATCTCTTCTCATAACACTTCGGGGACATATATACCACATCAAACAAATAATTATTTACTGTATGGTCATAATGATTATGGGTAAGCAGCATACGGTAGACTGGTTTTCCAGTAAGCTCCTCGCAGAACTTTCTCACACTGCCACATCCGATACCGCTGTCAATAAGAATTGCCTCATCGTCACCTTCGATTAAGTAGCTGTAATCACCATGACTTAAAATCTGCCAGGTACCTGGCGCAATTTTTTTCTCTTTAAAATAAGGTACATCCATCGGCAGGATATTTCCATCTTCATCTTCCAGAAGATAGTCATGTAATGCCGAAAAGTCAATAGGTTCCATATTTTTTTTCCAATCCATAGAGATGCCTCCTAACAACCAGGCGCTCACCTGGTTTTCAATTTAGTTTCAGCACGCTCTCCCGTTCCACAAGGGACGTACAAATATGGATTTTGTATTTTACATCACTGCCATTTCTGATAATATCAAAAAGCCTCTGCGCAGCTGCTCTGCCAATCTCCTGTTTCGGAACACTCACAGTTGTAAGAGCCGGATTCATATACGCTGCAGTAAGAATATCATCGAACCCTACAAGGGAAATATCCTCTGGAATCCTCAGACCACAGGCCAGGATTACTTTCATTGCAGCCAATGCAATCGTATCATCATCCACAAAAAATGCCGTTGGAAATTCATGAAGAGAATGGATATATTCTGCCAGTTCATCTTCAAAATGACTGTCCAAACTCAGATCCGCATCAAATATCATTTCATCCGGAAGGGTCAACCCCGCTTCGGCTAACGCCCGGCGAAGCCCCAGCTCTCTTTCCTGAAAAGGTACATAACGAAATTTACCTCTCACATATCCAATCTTCCTGTGTCCCATTTTCAAAAGATACTCTGTGGCCCTCTGAACGGAATCTGTATTATTGATCAGAACCGCATCAAAATCTTCATCCTTATTCCAATAATCAATCACCACAAGAGGAGTTGTAATTGCCCGGATAACATCCATATCCTCCGCTGTCATTTCTGTTCCAAGTAAGATTACAGCCGAACTTTTATCCTCACGCAGCTGCTCTATTTCCTCCTCATAAACGGCACTTCTTTTATCAATATTATGCAGAACCATTTCCATTCCCTGACTTCTGCATTCCTTCTCAGCCGCAGCTATAATCGGCGGAAAATAGGGAGCATCTGCAATCAGGCCTTCCTTGAGAAAAGTTACAAACTTCACTCTCTGTACGCTCTCCTCTTCCAGATATCCCAACTCACGGGCAACTGACAAGATGCGGGCAGCCGTATCAGCATTCACACCACGTTTTTTATTCAGGGCATTCGATATGGTTGCCTGAGAAAAACCTGTTATTTCACTGATCTGTTTCATATTAACCTTCATAGCCGCCCTCCATCTGTACATATACTATCTATATTCTGTGAAAATTTTACATGATAGTTTTCAGAATGTCAATTTTTCCTTCAAAATCCTTAAAAATCTCCTGTAAAGGGTTCGTTTTTACGAAGGAACTGCCCTTTACAGGATTTGCAAAACCAAAATTTCAAGAATGAATCCTCTTTACAGGATTCTCCGCCTGTGGCGGGTCGCTACAGCGACATCAGTCCTGAGCTTTCGCTGTAGCCGCACTCATGATCAGCGCCAGTAAAAGGATCAGACCTTTTATAATATTGATGGAATAATATGGGAAAGCCATTGCATACAGACCATTTTCCACAACACCGATCAGTGCCGCGCCAACAAATGTTCCGATTGCATTCGCCTTACCTCTGCCGCCAAAGGAGAAACCGATATTGGCAGCTGCGATAGCCGGCATCAGGAAGGAGCTTCCCGCTGTTGACTGTACTGTTCCGGCTCTTGCAGCAATTAACATACCAGAAAGAGCAGAGAACAGTCCTGTCAGCACAAATGCCAGGGCAATATATGCACCAGTTTTAATACCGGACAATCTTGCTGCACCAGGATTAGAGCCTACCATATAAAGCATTCTTCCATGCTTTGTATAAGAAAGAAACAGCTCCACAACAATGACACATACAAACATAATGATAATAATATAGGGAGATTTTCCCATGTTCCAGAAGGCTTCCGGAACCTCACGTACAACCTCCTGACCATTTGCACCAGCAACCTTCGGGTTGATCAGCGCTCCGCCAGAATAGGTAAGAATCACACCATCCAGGACAAACTGCATCGCAAGTGTTGCAAGGAAAGCCGTTACATGAAATTTTACTACAACTACAGCATTGATCACGCCAACCAGCATACAGATCAAAGTTGCAGCGATCATGGCAACCGGCATAGGCATATTGTACCAGCCAATAAAGGTTACGCTTAATGCCGCTCCAAGTGTAGCCAGCGTAGCAAAGCTCAAATCAAACACGCCAGTTGCAAATCCAATGGTTGCACCCATTGCAATAACTGTAGTGATAGAAATAGATTTCAAAATCGTTACAATATTACTTGGTGTTAAGAACACACTGGGAGCCCCTATTGCAAAAATGATAAATGCAATAATAACAGCAATGACAACTCCACCCTTGCTTACCAGCTTTTTCGCCGTTATTTTACCGTTCATAATTACTTCCTCCAGTTGAATAGAATAAAATTTCTTCCTCTGTTGTCTGATCTGTGCGCAGCTCTTTCTGAATCGTGCCATCGTACATTACATAAGTACGGTCAGACACCAGAAGGATTTCAGACTGCTCACTGGATGTGTAGATAACCGCCTTTCCCTGTCTTGCAAGCTCTACGATCAGCTTATATATCTCATTTTTGGCACCTACATCAATACCCTTTGTAGGCTCGTCAAAAATATAAACCTCAGCATTTGAATCCAGCCATTTTCCAATGGTTACTTTCTGCTGATTTCCACCGGAAAGCAGACCTACTTTCTGGTGAGGTGAGGGAGTTTTTACAGTAAGACTGGCAATTTTCTTCTTTGCTGCTTCAAGCTCCTGTCTTTGATTGACAAAAGTAAGAACTTTGGAAAATTTCCCCAGTGTTACGATAGACATATTATGATTAACGGTTTCCTCGATAAAGATTCCCTCTTTACGTCTTTCCTCCGGGATTAATGCCAGGCCAGCTTTAATCGCATCTGCAGGACAGACTGGATTCACTGCTTTTCCACAAACCTCATAGGTTCCCTCTACTTTTCCAAATTCTCCAAACAGTGTCTTGCAAAGCTCTGTTTTGCCAGCTCCAACCAGTCCGGAAATACCTACGATCTCGCCCTTGCGAATCTCCATATTGATATTATGTACTCTGCCTTTTTTGTCCTTCAGATTCTCTGTTTTCAGCACAACCTCGCCCACAGTTCTTCCGGACTTATCCAGTTCCAATACATGCTTTCCGCCAAGCATCATCTGTACAATATCATCAATTCTCAGTTTCCCATCTACCTGCCGTTCTCCAACCATCTGACCGTCTTTCATAACTGCGATCTCTTCACAGATTTCAAACAATTCATTTAACCTGTGGGAGATAAAAATAATACCGCAGTTTTTCTTTTTCAGTCTTCTTACCAGGTCGAACAAAGTCTCAGTTTCTTTCTGGGAAAGAGGTGCTGTGGGCTCATCCAGAATCAGGAATTTACAGTTCTGCACCATGGCTCTTGCAATAACAACCATCTGTTTTTCTGCCAGAGTCAGGTTCGATACCAGCGTTTTTACATTGATATCAATATCTAGTTCTTTCAGTACAGCCGCTGCTTCTTTGTTCAGTTTGGACCAGTTTACAACGCCAAGACCTTTTAACTCATAAATCAAATGATCCGTCATGATGTTTTCTGCTACTGACAGATTTGGTGTTAGAATGCTGTCAACTTCCTGATATACGATTCCAACCCCCTGGGCTTTTGCATCTACAGGATTTCTCAATTCTACTTTCTTACCATTGAAATAGACCTCACCTGTATAAGTTGGATTTGCCCCTGCAAGTACTTTCATTAATGTAGATTTTCCTGCTCCGTTGGCTCCGATCAATGCCTTCGCCATGCCGCTTTCAAATTTACAGGACACATTCTGCAAGGCCTTTACACCAGGAAATTCAATTGATACCCCTTTTACTTCAATTACATTTTTACCAGCGTTATCCATAAGTATTTCCTTCCTTGGGGCGTTTCTAAGCGCCAGTTTTTACCAGACTACTTTATTTATACAGCGCATTCAGTTCGTCGGAAAGGAATGCGTCAGAAGAACCAAATCCTGGAATCTTTTCTGCCAGAGTTGCCATGGAATCATCTTTTGTCACATCTGCATTGCTAACTCCTACTGCATCAAATTTATATTCTTCCGGAGTTTCTACTCCAAGAACCTTGGAAACACCAATTCGTACATCAACCATACCAATAACATATGGGTCAACCGCTGCACAGCAATAATAGTCAGGCTCTGTTGCCAGTCTCTGTACCTCTGTATCAGAAATATCAATTCCAGTTACCACATAATCTTTTTCCAGAGAATGCATTGAATCAAAAATTGGATCCAGGAAAGCGGTAGACGCTGTCCAGATTCCATCAAACTCCAGTCCACTCTGAATAGTTGTGGTAAGAGCTGTGTTAATCTCTGAATAATAGTCACCCTGCAGGTTTGGAGAAATCATCTTTACAACTTCAATTTTTCCATCCTTCTCATACTGTTCAACCGTTGCGTGTCTGGTATCAAAAGGAATGATGGCGCCTAATGTATTTATTTCTACGATCTTAATTGGCTCCTCTTTTCCCTCTTCCTTGGCATTATCAATCAGTGAATCCAGAGAAATTGCTGTCAGATCCGGATCACTCTGGCTTGTGTAGGTAACACCATCAACATGATCTCCGCCACAGTCAAAGCCAACAACCTTGATTCCTTTTTCTACAGCCTTGCTAAGATAATCGAACTGATAGCCTTCGTTTGCATGGGAAACAATCCAGATGTCATAATCCTGATTTAATGCCTGGTCCATCAGGTTCTGCATCTTAACATCATCACCGTCACTCATGAAAGTGTCCACTGTGTAGCCCAGCTTTTCGCCTTCATCAACCGCACCTGCGAAGAACTGGGTGGTATGGTCGGAGCTGGTCATATTTCGGAGAACTGCAATCTTTTTACTGCCGCCGTCCTCAGCATATACCGTACTTCCCATTGCAGTTACCGCTGCCAGTGTCATTGCTACCCCAAACAATACATGTTTTTTCATTTTTGCTTCCTCCTTGTTTTATGTAATATTTTTATATGTTTTATTATAATAATTTTATATATGTTTTCAAGTGTTATTTGCTTTTTATTGGTAAAATCGTTCGTTTGCACAGTTTGTGAATCTATTTTTTGTTCTTATTGCACATATTATAACATTTTTCCAGCAATTTGCCATGTAAATATTTATATAAATTTTATTTTCTTACAAATTCAGAGCTGAATTGTTTACATTTTTCATTTGCAAGGATTCAGCTTTATATAAAATTTTTACTATATATTTTTATGCTTCAAATTAAATTTTATATAGTCTTCATTGACAATTTGATATTAAAATGATATATATCAATATTCAATAAGTGAGATGCATTTTAAAGCATCGTGCATATTTTAGAAAGAATGCCATTTTTTGCAGGTGAGCAGAGTTCTCACCAGTAAGGAGGATATAATGAAAGAAAAAGTATTGGATAACAAAAAGAATGGTATGAGTATGATGCTGCTGTTTATCCTGCTCTATTGTGCGGCCACTGCAGCAACTATTATCAGCGCCATCTATCAGTGCATTCCAGTGATGGTAATCGGTATTGTATGGTTGTCTCTGGGATGGATTCCATTTTGCGGGCTGAGAGTGCTGAAGCCTCAGGAAGCACTGGTTCTCACTTTGTTTGGCAAATACGTAGGAACTTTGAATCATGTTCCGCATTATCTCTTTGCGAATAGCCATTGTTTTCAATGTTTTCTGCCATAGACGGTCATTCCTCCTTTCTCGGTCATACTCAAGACTCCTACTAATTCGGTCCTTCACCTCTCGGCTACTATGACCTCTGCTGACTTCTGTGCGTTCAGCATTGCTTTATGCAATGGTTACCTCTTTCAAGGCGTACCGCACAGACCTCCCTA
>NZ_QUIO01000014.1:0-106467 GCF_003480145.1 Ruminococcus sp. AM42-11
ATCTTGTTTTATAAGATTTAATCATATACACCCCTGCCTATATTTTAACACAATGAAAGGAACCTGCGAACAGATTCCTTTCCATTTTTTTCTTAAGTTTATGATGTTGAGTTGAGCCGGTGGTTGTTAACTAAGAACGCTTTATTTCAAATATGCTTTATTGCAAAGATACACTTAGGGGTTGCATAATTTGTAATAATACTGTATATTAATTGTAACGATTCGCGAAATGAGTCTGTTTTTGTAATATTATATGAAAAGAAGATGAATCAATTCAAAGCACCATTGCTTTGTAAAGGAGGAACTATATTATGAAAAAAGCAGCATTAGCCGTTTTGCTTCTGGGCGCAGCACTTTGCATCCCTGGATGTGGATTTGAGGAAGGTGCAGGAGCAAGCGTTACAGTTATACAGGCAACCCCGACCCCTATTCCAACACCAACCCCTGAGGTGACTCCTACACCAGAAGTTACTCCTACTCCAGAACCAGTTGTAGAGCAGACTGCAAGCGGTGTGAATGTAACCAAGCAGGATGGTACATATGTTGCGAATGCAGATATTAACCTTCGTGCAGATGCAAGTGCAGATGCTACCTGGATCGCAGGTGTAACAAGCGGTACACAGCTTACAAGTACAGGTGTATGCGACAATGGCTGGATTGAGGTTTCCTATGAGGGACAGACTGCTTATGTGTCCGGTGATTATGTAAGTGCAGTGGCAGCTGACGGTGCAGCCGCAGATGGAACTGCTGATCAGGCAGCTACAGAAGGAAGTGCAGATGCTGCAGCTGATGAGGCTGTCGCAGGCTGACAGGCTGGAAATTTAAGCGATGAAATGATGAGATGAAAGACGCTATGTAAATGGATGATATTATCGTTTGCATAGCGTTTTTTGAGTACTAAAGAAATTCCCTCCTGCCATGAAATGGTAAGAGGGAGATTTCTGAATATATCAAATCAAATTATTCCGGATAAACCAGTCTGTCTGGCTTGATGTCATACAGCACTTCATCCAGGAACTTCTTAGCCAGATATTTCGCCATTCCAAGGTTCATATCCAGATAATTTCCACAGTCTTTCGGGGAAGCACCAGGAACCTCGCCCTGGAAATCACGGATAAACTCAAAGGTTTCAACCATAAGCGGAACAATATCCTTAGATTCATAATCTCCGTTCAGCAGCAGATAATTGCCGGTACGGCAGCCCATTGGTCCCCAGTAGATCATCTTCGGTCCGAATTCCTTGTGGTTGCGAAGAAAAGTAGCAGCAAGATGCTCAATGGTGTGAAGCTCTGCTGTGTTCATAACAGGCTCCTCATTTGGGGAAGTCATACGAATGTCAAAAGTGGTGATCACACTATTTCCAACCGGATCCTTGCGGGAAACGTAAACGCCTGGCTGAAGTTTGATGTGATCTATTGTGAAACTGGTAATCTTTTCCATAAAAAAGACCTCGCTTTCTGATAAATTCTTTCTTGATTTTAGCAGACAATACAAGCTGTGGCAAGACAAAGAAAAAGAAATTGAACAATCTGTGAAAACAATTGTTTTTTACGTGATTTTCGTTATAATAGAAAAAGATGGCATCAAGAATTGGAGGCATAAAATCATGAAAAAAAGAAAAATTCTGGCAATGCTGATGGTGGCAGCTCTTTCCGCAGGAATGCTGGCAGGCTGTGGTTCAGATGATACGAAAGAGGAAAGCAAGAGCACAGAAGCAGATACTAAGGAGAATACAGAAGAAAATAAAGACACTGAAGAAACAAAAGAGGAAAGTACAGAGGAAAGTGCTGACCAGCCAGAAGGAACGGAGGAAGAAGTTTCCGGCTTTACAGACGGTTCCGGGGATGGAGAAGGTACAGATGAGACAGCAGACGATACCAGCACTGTTCTGGATACTTCAGAGCCTCTTACCGGTCTTCATCATGCAGAGATTGAGGTGAAGGACTACGGTACCATTAAGGTGGAACTGGATGCGGACACAGCACCTATCAGTGTAACCAACTTTGTGAAACTGGCACAGGAGCATTTCTATGACGGACTTACTTTCCACCGTATTATTGATGGATTTATGATCCAGGGCGGAGATCCGGAAGGAACCGGAAGAGGAGGCTCTGATGAGACTATTAAGGGCGAGTTTTCTGAGAATGGTGTAAAGAACGATATTTCCCATGAGAGAGGTGTGATCTCCATGGCAAGATCCTCAGATCCGGACAGTGCAAGCTCCCAGTTCTTTATCGTGCAGTCCGACAGTACCTATCTGGATGGACAGTATGCCGCTTTCGGACATGTGACAGAAGGCATGGACATTGTTGACCAGATCTGCAAGGATGCAAAGCCTACAGATAACAATGGAACTATTTCAGCAGATGAGCAGCCGGTGATGACAAGCGTTACCGTTATTGACTGACAAAGTACAGTTTAAGAATACCGAAGATAAAATACCCCTTTGGCAGACACAAATAATTACAGTCTGTCTAAGGGGTGTTTTTGAGTAAATATATGGAAAAAAGTTGTTGCTTTTTGTATACAAGTTACAGTTTGACTACAAGTACGGGCATAGGCGGATGATTAGGACGGTTGTAATATTCTGTTTTGATAACCAGAAATTTCCTGGAATCCAGTACCTTCAGCCATTCCAGCAGTGCATCCCGTTCCTCAAACCCGGAATCTCCGCCGCTGTAGATACACAGCATCAGGATCCCGCCCTTTTTCAAAAGGGACAGGGATACGGTAAGTGCCTGAATACTGGATTCTGCCCTTGTGGCAAGAGTATGATCGCCCTTCGGCAGATAGCCGAAATTGAATACAATGCAGCTTACACTCACAGGCTCTGCGTATTTTCCCATATTTACGTGGGAATCCAGAAATAGTTCATAATTGTGGGGGGCATTTTCTTTTTCGAGCCGCTCTCTGGTATTGGCAAGTGCTATTTCCTGAATATCGAAAGCGAGTACATGCCTTTTCCCCACAAAGACGGGAAAGAAGCAGAGTGTCATTTCCGTTTCCCATGGTGGCATCAATGCAAAGGTCTCCTTCTTTTACATGCTCTGAGATAAAGTGGGCGCACCACTGTGTGATCTGGTAGTTCATAATGGTTCCTTTCTTTTGTAGTATCCTTATAATGAAAGTCGAAAACAGATGGCAAAATTTCCCGCAAAGTGGGGCATGCAGGTTGCGGGAAGGATTTTCAAACATGCTCTGGAATAGCTGTTAAAAGTCTAAGGTTATTATAACAGATAAAAAAACAAAGAAAAGATGCATATAAAGGTAAATTATGTATGAAAAGCCGAACATATAAAAAATACATTGCATTCATACGTCTCTTTGCATTATAATAAGCGGTACGGACAAAAGGTATAAAATAACAGATGAATTTTGTCCAAAAGATTTCAAAGAGAGATGAGGGAAGATAATGTTAGAGGGAAAGACAGTTCTTCTGGGAGTTACTGGAAGTATTGCAGCATATAAGATTGCATATCTTGCAAGTACGCTGAAGAAGCAGCAGGCAGACGTTCATGTGCTAATGACCAGAAATGCCACTAATTTTATTAATCCCATTACTTTTGAGACACTTACCGGGAATAAATGCCTTGTGGATACCTTTGACCGGAATTTTCAGTTCCAGGTAGAGCATGTGTCCATTGCGAAAAAGGCTGACGTTGTGATGATCGCACCGGCAAGTGCTAATGTGATAGGCAAGCTGGCTCATGGAATTGCAGACGATATGCTTACAACCACCATTATGGCATGCAGATGCAAGAAATTTATTTCTCCTGCAATGAACACCAATATGTTCGAGAACCCCATTGTCCAGGATAATCTAAAAACCTTGGAGCATTATGGATACGAAGTAATCGATCCTGCTGTAGGCTATCTTGCATGCGGCGATACCGGAGCGGGAAAAATGCCGGAGCCTGAGACTCTTTTAAACTATATTTTGAGAGAGTGTGCCTGTGAGAAGGATATGAAAGGGCTGAAGGTGCTGGTTACCGCCGGTCCTACCCAGGAGGCAATTGATCCTGTCCGTTATATTACCAACCATTCTTCCGGCAAGATGGGCTATGCCATTGCAAAAATGGCTATGCTGCGCGGAGCAGATGTCACACTGGTAAGTGGACGTACTGCACTTGCACCGCCACCATTTGTGAGAGTGGTTCCAGTGGTAACAGCCAGAGATATGTATGAGGCTGTAACCTCTGTCAGTCAGGAACAGGATATTATCATTAAAGCAGCAGCAGTGGCAGACTATCGTCCGGCCAGTGTGAGCGATGAAAAAATTAAAAAGAAAGACGATGACATGTCCATTGCCCTTGAGAGAACAGATGATATTCTGAAATATCTTGGAGAGCACAAACCGGATGGACAGTTTCTCTGTGGATTTTCCATGGAAACAGAGAATATGATTGGTAATTCCAGAGTCAAACTTACCAGGAAAAATCTGGATATGGTAGCCGCCAACAATGTAAAAATGGCAGGCGCCGGATTCCAGGGGGACACCAATGTTCTGACTCTGATTACACAGGATGAGGAAGTATCACTCCCGCTAATGAGCAAGGAGGATGCAGCCGGTAAGATCCTGGATAAAATACTGCTTGAGAGAGTTCGCAGATAGTTATTTACAGGCTGTCATTCTGGCAGCATTTATAAATCTTTTGCGAAGCCGCAGGCAGTGGCACTGGTGTTATATTCGCAGATTGTATTTTATAAATCTGGACAGAGGATAACACATTTTTCAGAGTGGCGGGTAAATACCAAAAAACATGCCCGCTGTTCCATACCGTATTGTATCCCTGGGTCTGAACAGGCTCTAATATAGGGAACGATAACAAGGAGGACAACATGAACAAAAAATTTACAACATCTCAAATCACCTTACTGGGCCTTATGATCGCAATTCTGCTTCTTATGGCTTACACACCTCTTGGCTACCTGAATATCGGGCCTCTTGCAATCACCTTTAATATTATTCCGGTTGCCATCAGCGCAATTACAATGGGACCTGTAGGCGGAGCCATTGCGGGAGCCGTATTCGGACTTACCAGCTTTGGACAGTGTATCGGCATTGGCGGTACCAGCCTTATGGGTGTTACCTTATTCGGAATCAATCCATTCCTGGCGTTTGTTCAGAGATTTATTCCAAGACTGGTTGACGGACTTCTTCTTGGATATATTTTCCAGGGAGTCCGCAGAAAATCAAAAAATATTTATCTTTCCTGCGCTGTAACAGGATTTCTTTCCGCATTTTTAAATACTCTGTTTTTTATGGGGTTATTAGTTGGCCTTTTCGGAAATACCGAGTATGTACAGGGACTTATGGGTGGAAAAAACGTGATTCTGTTCATCTGTACATTTGTAGGAATCAACGCAGTATGTGAAATGCTTTCCGCTACCGTTATCACAGGTGCTGTAGGTGCAGCCCTTTACAAGGCAAGGCTTCTTCCGGGAACAGAGAAGAAATCTGAGAAAGTGGTAAAAACAGCAGAAGTTTAAGAAAATTGAAAACAGCCAGATTGTTTCTGAAAAGGTCCGCTGATTGCGGCTGAAAGCAGTCTGGCTGATGATAGAGAAACCATGGAGGAAAAAATGATTTTAGCAATTGATATTGGAAATACAAATATTGTGGTTGGCTGCATTGATTCAAAGCAAACCTATTTCATTGAGAGACTTTCCACTGTCCGTACAAAAACAGAACTGGAATACGCAGTTGATCTGAAGACAGTTTTGGATTTATATCATATTAAGCGGATTGATATTGAAGGCTGCATTATTTCCTCTGTAGTACCGCAGATTACCAATGCCGTGAAGCTTGCAGCTGAAAAGGTTCTGAAAAAAGAACCTATGGTATTGGGACCAGGTGTAAAAACAGGACTGAATATCCTGATGGATAATCCCGGACAGCTTGGAGCAGATCTTGTAGCAAATGCAGTTGCAGGAATTCATGAATATTCTCTTCCACTGGCAATTATTGATATGGGAACTGCAAGTACGGTAAGCGTGGTAGATGAGAAGAAGCATTATGTGGGAGGCATGATTTTTCCCGGAATGGGAGTGTCCCTGGATGCCCTTACAGCCCGTGCTTCTCAGCTTAGCGGAATCAGTATTGAAGCACCGAAGCGCATCATTGGAAAAAATACCATTGAATGCATGAAAAGCGGTGTGATTTACAGCAATGCAGCAGCCCTTGACGGAATTGTTGACAGAATTGAAGAAGAGCTTGGTCAGAAAATTACAGTTGTTGCAACTGGTGGTCTTGCACGTAAGATTATCCCACATTGCAAGCGGGAGATTTTGTTGGATGAGGATCTTTTGTTAAAAGGTTTGCTCATTATATATGAGAAGAACAGAAAAGAATTATAAGCTTTCTGAGAGTGAAAAATGAGACAGGTCAGAACTTCACGGTTATGAGGTTCTGACCTGTTTTTGCCCGAATTCGGTTACCGTTAGGAACGATGAAAGGCATCTGCAAAATCTTCTGGGACAGGGGCAGTAATACACATGTTTTCTCCTGTAACAGGGTGAGCAAATTCCAGCTGAAAGGAGTGCAGGGGCTGTCTTTTTATAATTCTGTAATCTGGATTGTAGAGAAAGTCTCCTGGCAGCGGATGTCCAATGTACTTCATATGCACACGGATCTGATGAGTGCGTCCGGTTTCCAGATGGAGCTCGATGAGAGAGTAGGAATGATAGGTGGCTAATCGCTCATAGTGTGTGACCGCACTTTCCCCATTTGCGAAATCCACCTGTCTTTCGATGGTGGAATCTGCTGCGCGCCCGATAGGCGCATCAATAGTTCCTTGCTCTGGTGCGATTCCCTGTACAATTGCCAGATAGGTACGCCGGATCTGACGCTGTTTCATCTGGGCAGAGAGAACTGCTGCACTATAAGGATTTTTCGCCAGGATCAGGGCTCCTGTGGTGTCTCTGTCCAGACGGTTGATGCAGCGGTAGACGAAATGCTGTCCTTTTTCTTTGAAATACCAGGTAACTCCATTCGCCAGTGTATTATCATAATTTCCAATGGAAGGGTGCACAGGCATGTCTGCCGCCTTATTTATGACTAAAATATCTTCATCTTCATATAGAATAGAAAGATCCATTTTCACAGGCAGGATATTCTCAGTGTTGTCCGCTTCCGGAATATGTATGTGAAGAGAATCCCCGGCCTGAAGAATTGATTTCCCAAATCCTCGTTCACCATTTAGCTGAATCGCATTTTTATCTGCCTTCATGGAAGATAAAATTCCCCGGGAAAAGCCCTTGCTCCTGAGAAAATCAAGAAGCTGCATTCCTTCCTGCTCTGGCTTTATAGTGTATGTAAGAATTCTGTCCAAGGTGTTCCTCCTAAAATTGTATTAAAATTATGTTGAAACATAAGGATTGTGCGTAATTAAATACTGTAATTTTTTCGCTCAAGGTGTATAATAGCACAGAAAATATTTGTATGGAAGTATCTGAAGCAGTTTTATGAGATATACATCCATGCGACAGGAACTATTTATGCATTTAAGGAAAAAGAGGAAACATATGAAACAACAGCAACATCTTTTTACAAACAAAATGCTCCGGGCGCTTCTTGTTCCTATTATTATGGAACAGCTGTTAAATGCCTTGATGGGTACGGTAGATACTATGATGGTCAGCAATGTAGGTTCTGCGGCCATTTCCGCCGTTTCTCTTGTGGACTCCATCAATGTATTGATCATTCAGGCCTTTTCTGCACTGGCAGCAGGAGGTACCATTATCTGTACCCAGTATCTTGGCCAGAAGAATCACGAGATGGCGAACAAATCAGCCAGGCAGGCACTTTTTATTATAACGGCTATTTCTGTTTTCATCGTTGTGCTTGGACTTGCTTTCCGTGCACCGCTTCTTAGCTTTATTTTCGGAAAAGTAGACGCGGATGTTATGAAGAATTCCATGGTATATTTCTTTTATACTGTGCTGTCCTATCCTTTTATTGCGCTTTATGATGCCGGAGCATCCATTTTCCGTGCACAGGAAAACACCAGAGGACCGATGGTAATCTCCATTATTTCCAATGTGATGAATATTGTGGGAAATGGAATCCTGATCTGGGTATTTCATATGGGAGTTTCCGGAGCCGCCATTTCTACACTGGTATCCAGAATTTTTTGTGCAGTGGTAGTGCTTTATCAGCTTAGAAAAGACAGGCAGCCAATTGTGGTACGTGATTATCTGAAAATCCGTCCAGATGGAAAAATGATTGGCAGGATTCTTGCTCTTGGTATTCCTTCTGGTATAGAGAACAGCATGTTCCAGCTTGGAAAGCTGGCAATCCAGTCTACAGTCTCTACGCTTGGAACCACTGCAATTGCAGCCCAGGCTATGACCAATATGCTGGAGATGTTAAATGGAACAGCTGTAATTGGTGTTGGAATCGGACTTATGACAGTAGTGGGACAGAGCCTTGGAGCCGGAAAAAAAGACGAGGCAGTTTATTATATGAAGAAACTGATGATCTTTTCCGAAGTCTTTCTCATCGCCTGCTGTGCAGTGGTATATGTCCTTGCACGGCCGATTACCATGATTGGTGGAATGGAAGCTAAAAGCGCTGAAATGTGTCTTGATATGATGTTCTGGATCACCATTGTGAAACCAATCGTATGGATGTTTGCGTTTATTCCGGCTTACGGCATGCGTGCGGCAGGAGATGTGAAGTTTTCCATGATTACTTCCTGCATTACTATGTGGACCTTCCGCTTTTGCCTGTGCGTTTATCTGATCCGGGTATGTGGCATGGGACCGATGGCTGTCTGGATCGGAATGTTCACAGACTGGACGGTACGTGCGATCGTGTTTGGTCTGCGGTTTAAGAGTGGAAAATGGATGGAACATAAAGTTGTGTAAAAGGTAACTGCAAAAGATAAGGAAAGCGATCCCCTTTTATTGACTTTTAAATGGCAAAATTATATAATGTAACGGATAAAAACAGGGAAAAGCATGATCAGGAAGCCAGGTGTAATTCCTGCACAAGTCCGTTACTGTACAGTCAGATACTGGTTGCTTTTTCAGAAACAGGATTTCCTGCGGCAACCGGGATAAGACTGATAGGAAAGAAGCTTTGTTGTCAGGACAGGGCTTCTTTTATTTACGTAATAGATGGGGCGGACGTGAAGATTGCCGTCACAATCCCGGAAACCCGCATAGCGGGTTCCTCATAGCTTTGGAGGCAAGAAACATGGAACATAAGACAGGATTGGAAGATTATTATGTGATTCGCGGACAGAAGAAAATGCGTTTTGGCTATACTACAGGTTCCTGCGCGGCAGCAGCTTGCAAGGGCGCCTGCCTGATGCTTCTGGGAAAAGAAAAGTTAACATCTGTACCGCTTATGACTCCCAAGGGAATCCTCCTTGACCTGGAACTGCATGATATTCAGATCAGTGAAAATCAGGTTACCTGTGCAGTGAAAAAAGATGCCGGAGATGATCCAGACACAACAAATGGCATTCTTGTGTATGCTACAGTGTGGAAGACGGATACTGCCGGAATCGTCATAGATGGCGGAGTGGGCGTAGGCAGAGTTACAAGACCCGGGCTCTCCCAGAAAGTAGGAGAAGCGGCGATCAATCCTGTTCCTCGTGCCATGATCCTTCGAGAAGCAGAAGAAGCTGCAGTTTCCCATGACTATGAGGGAGGGCTGAAGGTTGTGATTTCTGTTCCGGAAGGTGTAGAGATCGGCAAGAAGACCTTTAATCCCAGGCTGGGAATCACAGGGGGAATTTCCATTCTTGGAACCTCCGGAATTGTGGAGCCTATGAGTGAAAAAGCTCTTGTAGAAAGCATTCATGTGGAAATGAAGCAGCACTTTACCCAGGGCGAGAAGTACCTTCTTGTGACTCCGGGAAACTATGGGGCAGATTATCTGCGTGAGCACATGACCTTACCTTTTGAACGAAATATTAAGTGCAGCAATTATGTGGGAGAAACCATTGATATGGCTGTGGATATGGGAGTGAAAGGAATCCTGTTTGTCGCCCATATTGGCAAGTTTGTAAAGGTAGCAGCAGGAATTATGAACACCCATTCCCACAGTGCAGATGCCCGTATGGAAGTGCTTGCAGCCAATGCCCTCAGAGTGGGAGCGGATGGAGATACTGCAAGAGATATCCTGAATTGCAATACCACAGATGATGCCCTTGATATTTTGCACGAAAAAGGCCTTTTAGAGCCTGTAATGAAAGAAATTATGGAGAAGATCCAGTTTTATCTGGATCACCGTTCCTATGAACAAATTAAGCTTGGTGCGGTTGTTTTTAACAATGTATATGGATATCTGGGAAAAACAAGAGATGCCGGTGAACTGATTCAGGAAATTCAAAAGCAGGATGAAATGCTTAAACTTCAAATGTAAGCGGGATGATAGAGTGTGCAGATTGCAGGCATGGACAGTATGTTGCAGGGCATTTTTACGAATAAAGATATGTTCAGTTTATGAGAGCAAAAAATAAAAACAGAGTAGTTATGCTTAAAAACTATTTCAGAAAGAGAGATCTATGACAGGAAAATTATATGGCGTAGGAGTTGGCCAGGGGATCCGGAGCTGATCACTTTAAAGGCCTTAAGACTTACAAAGGAAGCAGATATACTGGCTTTTCCAGGGGAAAAGCCAATAGAATCTGTGGCATACAGGATCATGAAAGGAGCGTACCCGGAAATTGACAGCAAACAGATGATTTCCCTGCCAATGCCCATGATCAAAGACAGAGAAGAACTGAAACGTGTTCATGATGAAGGAGCAAAAATAATTGCAGAATGGCTTGAGAAAGGAAAAAATGTAGTATTTCTCACCCTGGGAGACCCGACCGTATATTCTACATATATTTATGTACACAAACGTGTGGAACAGCTGGGATATGCCACAGAAATTGTCAGCGGCATTACATCCTTTTGTGCAGTCAGTGCCAGATTTAATGAAGGACTGGTGGAAAAATCCCAGCAGCTTCATGTAATCCCTGCCTCCTATCAGATAGAAGAAGCATTGAAGCTTCCCGGAACGAAAGTTTTGATGAAAACCGGCAAAAAAATGCAGGAAGTAAAAGCACAGATCAAAGCATCTGGTAATAAGGCCGAGATGATTGAAAATTGCGGAATGCCAGATGAGAAAATTTATAGAAGTGTGGAAGAAATTCCAGATGATGCAGGTTATTATTCGTTGATCATTGTGAAGGAAAAATAAGATAATGTAAATAAAAAACCAATGTAGGCAAAGTGAAAATTTATTAAAGTAAGAATTATAAAACTTTGCCGCACAATAAAAATTATAGTGAAAAAGGAGAGAAAGCCATGATTCATTTCGTAGGAGCAGGTTCCGGAGCACCGGATCTGATCACCGTAAGAGGAAAGAAATATCTGGAAGAAGCAGACGTAGTTATTTATGCAGGATCTCTGGTAAATCCCAAACTTTTAGAGTACACAAAGGATATTTGTACCATTTATAACAGCGCAAAGATGACACTGGAAGAGGTGCTTTCTGTTATGGAAAAGGCAGAAGCGGCAGGCAAGACAACAGTAAGACTTCACACAGGTGATCCCTGTATTTATGGTGCCATCCGTGAGCAGATGGATGTGCTGGATGAGAAGGGAATTGCCTATGATTACTGTCCTGGTGTCAGCGCATTCTGCGGTGCGGCAAGTGCTTTAAATCTGGAATATACGCTGCCGGATATTTCCCAGAGCGTGATCATCACCCGTATGGAAGGCAGAACTCCGGTTCCGCCAAAGGAAAGCATTCAGTCCTTTGCCGCTCATCAGGCAACTATGGTTGTTTTTCTCAGTACAGGAATGCTGGAAGAACTGAGCAGAAGACTGATCGAAGGCGGTTATACGGCAGATACTCCTGCTGCGATTGTGTATAAGGCAACCTGGGAGGATGAGAAGAAATTTGTGTGCACAGTAGGAACCCTGGCGCAGACTGCGAAGGAGAATCATATTACGAAGACTGCACTTATGATCATTGGAGACTGCGTAAATGCCGCTCATTATGACCGTTCCAAGTTATACGATCCAGGATTTACAACAGAGTTCCGTGAAGCAACGAAATAAGAATAAGGTTATTTGATATGGCAGCTTAGGTTAGAGCCTGTTCCAGATGAAAGGAAAACGGATGAAAATTTCCATGATATGCTACACCCTGACAGGGCAGCAGACAGGAGAGAAACTAAAAAAGGGACTGGAAAAAGAAGGAAATATAGTTTCTCTTTTCACAAAGAGCAAATACATTCCAGATTCTATAAAGGGAAGCTGCGGGAAATGGACGGGAGAACAGTTCGAAAATGCAGACAGTATCATTTTCATTGGAGCAGCCGGAATCGCAGTGCGCAGCATTGCTCCCTTTATACAAAGCAAAAAGAAAGACCCGGCTGTGCTGGTAGTAGATGAATTGGGCAAATTTGTGATATCCCTGCTGTCTGGACATCTTGGCGGGGCAAATGAACTTGCCTGTCTGGCTGCAGACATTTTACAGGCAATCCCTGTAGTCACAACTGCCACAGACCTTGAGGGAAAATTTGCTGTGGATGTGTTTGCAAAGAAAAATAACTGTCACATTTTTCGAATGAAAGAGGCGAAAGAGGTTTCTGCCGCGCTGCTGGCAGGTGAGAAGGTGGGATTCTACAGCGAATTTCCCTGGGAGGGAGAACTGCCAGAGGGACTGATCTGGTGTCAAAAAACTGGCATATCACTTTCTGAAATACAGTATGAAACTGTGGATGGCACACCACTTCCAGAGGTGGGGATTGCCGTGACCGTACATAAAAGCTGTCATCCCTTTGCCTCAACGACGCATGTAGTTCCACCAGCTGCTGCGCTTGGAATGGGTTGCCGGAAAAATAAAGAATCAGAAGCCGTGGAAAAAGCAGCATTCAGCTGCCTGAAAGAAAATGACATTTATCCGGAGGCAGTTGCAGCTCTTGCAAGCATTGATGTAAAAAAAGAAGAACCCGGGCTTCTGGCTCTTTCAGAAAAGCTGGGAGTTCCTTTCAAAACATTTTCCAGTGAGGAACTTCTGTCTGTGCAGGGTGAATTCACCTCATCCTCTTTTGTGAGTAAGACAGTAGGTGTGGATAATGTGTGTGAACGAAGCGCGGTGAAAGCCGCAGAGAATCATACTGGCATTCATTTTATACAGAGAAAACGGGGCGCAGAGGGCGTGACAACGGCTCTTGTCCTTGGAGATTGGAGGATACGTTTTGAGTAAAGAAAAGAAAATCTATGTGGTAGGAATCGGACCAGGTTCTTATGAAGGAATGACAGGAGCTGCAGCTACAGCTCTTGAAAAAAGTGATGTGATCGTTGGATACACTGTTTATATTGATCTTGTAAAAGACCATTTTCCGGGAAAATCTTTTCTCACTACACCTATGAGAAAGGAAGTAGACCGCTGTGTAATGGCTTTTGATGAGGCTATGAAAAACCAGACAGTTTCCATGATCTGCAGTGGTGATGCGGGAGTTTACGGAATGGCTGGTCTTATATATGAAATCGGCGCAAACTATCCGGAGGTGGAGCTGGAAGTAGTTGCAGGTGTTACAGCAGCAACCGGAGGAGCAGCAGTGCTTGGTGCTCCATTGATCCATGATTTCTGTCTGATCAGTCTCAGTGATCTGCTCACACCATGGGAAAAGATCGAGAAGCGTCTTCTTCTGGCTTCGGAAGCTGATTTTGTGATTGTTCTTTACAATCCGTCCAGTCACAAGAGACACGATTATCTGAAAAAAGCCTGCGAACTTATGCTTCAACACAAATCTCCGGAAACAGTATGCGGTACCGTGCAGAACATTAACCGCGAGGGTGAAACTGCCAGGGTTATGACTCTGGCTGAATTGAAAGAAACACAGGTAGATATGTTTACCACTGTATTTATCGGAAATTCACAGACCAGAAATATTGATGGAAAAATGGTAACACCAAGAGGATATAAAAATGTCTGATGTTGTTGTTTTTGCAGGCACCACAGAAGGCTATGAAATCTGCAGCTTTCTGGCAAAAAATAAAGTAAGTGTGCTTGCATGTGTCGCTACCGATTACGGAAGCAAATCATTAAAAGAGGACGAATATCTGAAAATCCACGCTGGCCGCCTGAATGGGACGGAGATGGAAAAGCTTCTGAAAAAACTCAGTCCCGGACTGGTGCTGGATGCTACCCATCCGTATGCTGCCGAGGTAACGGAGAACATTCGTGCTGCCTGCCAAAATACAGGTTTTTCTTACCAGCGAGTATTAAGAGAGGCCGGTGCTTATCAGGATAAGGCTGTTTATGTGGAGAATACAGAGGCAGCAGTGGAATTTCTGGAAGGTACAAAAGGAAATATCCTGCTTACCACAGGCAGCAAGGAGCTTGGAAAATTTACAGCTTTATCTGATGCAGGAGAACGCATTTATGCCCGTGTTCTGTCTTTGCCATCTGTGATGGAAACCTGCAAAGGTTACGGCTTTGAGGGCAAGCATCTGATCGGTATGCAGGGACCCTTTTCCATGGAATTAAACGCAGCCATGCTTCGTCAGTATGACTGCAAATATCTTGTGACAAAGGATACAGGAAAAGCAGGTGGTTTCCAGGAGAAAATTGATGCTGCACTTATGTGCGATGTGATTCCTGTTATAATTGGAAGACCGCTGCAGGAAGAGGGCCTTTCTGTGGCAGAATGTAAACATATGCTCGCGGAACACTTTGGACTCACCCTGAAACCTCACGTTACACTTCTGGGAATTGGGATGGGAAGTGAGAAAACCCTTACAATTCAGGGAAAAAGGGCAGTTCAAAGAGCTGATCTGATCATTGGGGCCAGGCGTATGGCAGATTCCATCCGGGAGCCGGGACAGCAGGTGGTGTATGAATACCGCAGTGATGTGATTGGAGCTTATATTAAGAGCCATCCGGAATATGAGAATATTGTGATAGCTTTGTCCGGGGATGTGGGATTCTACAGCGGAGCGAAGAAGCTGCTGGATGTGTTGAATGGAAGGAAACCAGAGGGTGTTTTAGCAGATGATTTTGAAGGGCAGGAGCACAGTGAAAAAGAGAATGGCTGTGTCTCCATTGAGATTATCTGCGGAATTTCTTCTGTGGTTTATTTTATGTCCCAGATCGGTTTATCCTGGGATGATGCGAAGATCACCAGCACCCACGGCAAAAATTGCAATTTGGTTTCCATGATCAAGCAGAATCAGAAGGTTTTTTCCATTCTGGGAACAGGAAGTGCAGTTGCGGAACTTGCACAGAAACTTGTGGAATATGAGATGGGAGATGTGGTTCTCTATGTTGGAGAAAATCTTTCCTATCCAGATGAAAAAATATTCCAGGCGAACGCCAGTGAACTGACTTCCTATGCGGGTCAGGCATTGAGCGTTGTCTGTGCTTACAATGAAAAAGCCAGACCGGCATTTTCCACTCATGGAATTCCAGATGAGAAATTTATCCGTGGAAAAGCACCTATGACAAAAGAAGAGGTGAGATGTGTTTCCCTTTCCAAGCTTCGTCTTCAGGAAGATTCCATCTGTTATGATGTAGGTGCCGGAACAGGTTCTGTTTCTGTGGAAATGGCTCTTCGCGCAGATCAGGGACAGGTTTTCGCTGTTGAGAAAAAGGATGACGCGGTGGCTCTTCTTTACGAAAACAAACAGCGGTTTGCAGCGGATAATCTGGAAATTATTAAGGGCGAGGCACCGGAAGCACTAAAAAAACTGCCGGTTCCTACTCATGCGTTTATCGGTGGTTCATCAGGAAATCTGAAAGAAATCGTTGCCCTGCTTTTAGAAAAGAACCGAGATGTGCGGATCGTGATCAACTGCATTACGCTGGAGACTATCAGTGAGGCACTGGAGATATTGAAAGAATACGATTTCGCAGATCAGGAAGCAGTGCAGCTTACAGCCTCCAGATCAAAAGAGATTGGAAGATACCATCTAATGATGGGAGAGAATCCTATTTATATTATCACCTGCCAGAGCCCCCGGGCGCAGATATGACAGATGTGGTTTTCTTAAGAGTGCAGAAAAAGGCTGTTGGCGCGGAAAGAAGAGGAGGACTATCATGAAAAAAAGAATACCCAGGATCTTGCTTGCAGCAGGAGCCAGCGGAAGCGGGAAAACACTTCTCACCTGTGGTCTGCTGCAGGTACTGGTAAACAGAGGAATAAAGACAGTCTCCTTTAAATGCGGACCGGATTATATTGATCCCATGTTCCATACCCAGGTAATTGGTACAAAATCCCGAAATCTGGACACTTTTTTTACAGGAGAGGAGATTACCAGATACCTTCTTGCAAAAAACAGTGCTGATTGTGAAATAGCAGTGATGGAAGGGGTCATGGGATTTTACGATGGAGTGGCAGGAATTACCACCAGAGCAAGTGCCTATGATCTGGCCAGGGTAACGGACACACCTGTAATTCTGATCGTGAACAGCAAAGGAATGAGTGTTTCACTTGCTGCTTACATAAAAGGATTTATGGAGTATAAAAGGGACAGCCATATAAAGGGCGTGATTTTTAACCAGATGTCGCCCATGCTTTATCCCCGAATGAAAAAGCTGATAGAAGAAGAGCTTGGTATTAAAGTGCTGGGCTATGTGCCAAAGGTAGAGGACTGTGTGATAGAAAGCAGACATCTGGGCTTGGTTCTTCCGGAAGAAATTCCGGAATTAAAGGGAAGGCTTTTGAAGCTGGCAGAAGTGCTGGAGAACAGTCTGGAAATTGAAGAGATATTGAAACTGGCCAATGAGGCACCAGTGTTGGAATATCCGTTGCTGGAAAAGACAGATGAGAGATCCCTATGTCAGCCAGCTGGAACCAGTGCAATAGCTGAAAAGGTGAAAAGAGAAGTGGATGCATTGACTGAAATGAGTCAGGTGTATACCTGGAAAAGCCCAGGGAAGCTTCGGATCGGTCTTGCGAAAGATGAGGCATTCTGCTTCTTTTATGAAGACAATCTGGATCTTCTTCGTTCCATGGGTGCCGAGTTGGTGGCCTTTTCGCCTGTACATGACGGACATTTACCAGAAAATCTGGACGGACTTCTTCTCTATGGTGGATATCCGGAATTAAATGGAAAAGCATTGGAGAAGAATCTTTCTATGAGGCAGGAAATTGCGACAGCCATAAAGGATGGAATGCCCTGTCTTGCAGAATGCGGTGGCTTCATGTATCTCCACGAAAGCATGGAGGGAATGGATGGGAAATTCTATGAAATGGCAGGTGTTATTTTGGGTAAGGTATGGCGCACACCCAGACTGACCCGGTTTGGTTATATTACTTTGAAGCAGAATCAGGGGACTTCCCATGGAAAACAGGAAACAGCGATTCTTGGGGAGTCAGATCTTGGAGTAAGTCCTGCCCATGAATTTCATTATTTTGATTCGGATAATTGTGGAACTGCATTTCATGCTTCCAAACCGGAAAGCAAACGCGGGTGGGACTGCATGCACGGCTCTGATCATTTGTTAGCTGGTTTTCCTCATTTATATTATTACGCAAATCCGAAAATCCCGCAGGCATTTTTAAAAAAGTGTCTGGAGTATAAGGAGTTACAAAAATGATACGATTATTAACTCTTCCCGCAGGTTTTATTCTTGACCTGCTTATGGGAGATCCAAGATGGCTATATCATCCGGTATGTCTTATAGGAAATCTGATCAGCATACTGGAAAAAGGAATACGAAAGGTGTTTCCGAAAACAGATAAGGGTGAGCGGGCAGGAGGTATTCTGGAAGTTGTTCTTGTCTGTTTTATTACCTTTTTTATTCCTTACGTTGTAATCCATCTGCTTTATAAATGGAATTTCTGGCTGGGCTTTGCACTGGAGACTTTCTGGTGCGGACAGCTGCTTGCAACAAAATCATTGAAAGTGGAAAGTATGAAAGTATATGACCGCCTGAAAAACGGAACCATTGAGGAAGCGCGTTATGCCGTTTCCATGATTGTGGGACGTGATACACAGGCACTTTCAGAAATCGGAGTGACGAAGGCAGCTGTGGAAACGGTTGCGGAAAATTCCTCTGACGGAATTATTGCCCCTATGCTTTATATGGCAATCGGTGGAATTCCCCTGATGTTTTTGTACAAGGGCATCAACACTATGGATTCTATGCTTGGATATAAAAACGATAAATATCTGTATTTTGGAAGATGTGCAGCCAGACTTGACGATGTGGCGAATTATATTCCAGCCAGAATTTCCGGCTGGCTGATGGCATTGTCCACAGTATTTGTTGGAATGGATACCAAAAATGCAGTGAAAATATACAGAAGAGACCGCCGCAATCATGCAAGCCCCAATTCTGCCCAGACAGAAGCGGCTATGGCAGGAGCACTGGATGTTCAGCTGGCAGGAAATGCTTATTATTTTGGTAAGCTATATGAAAAACCGACGATCGGGGATCCGATCCGCCCGGTTGAAATCGAGGATATTCCAAGAGCGAATAAACTGCTTTATGCAACCTGTATTGTGGGAGCAATTTTATTTTTCGGGCTGAGTGTTCTTCTGAAAACTGTGTTATAGCGGATTTTGCTGAAAAAACAGCAACAAATAAAAGATTAAAGTATGTTTTAAAATTGTGATGCACATCTAGAGCGTGTTTGAAAAAGGCTTTCTGCAAGATGTGCGTCACAATTTGCGGGAGATTTCGCTCGGATGAGGTTGCCGTAGCGGGCTACGGCAACCGAATTCGGGTGAAATCTCCCGCAAAGTGGGGGCGTGCAGATTGCGGGAATGATTTTTCAAACACGCTCTAGCAGAAAGCCTTTTTCAAACACGCTTTAGATCGTGCAATTACTTGAATGGAGACAACAATGGAAAAACACATACATGGCGGTGATGTGTATCATCATCAGGGGTGCATTGACTTTTCAGCAAACTGCAATCCTCTTGGTACCCCAGAGGGAATCAAAAAAGCAATCATTAAAAGTCTGGAGCATATAAACGACTACCCCCAGGTAGGCTGCACTCCCTTAAAAAAAGCCATTGCAGAATATGAGAATACGAAGCCGGATCAGGTAATCTGCGGAAACGGTGCTGCAGAAGTGATCTTTTCCCTTTGCCGGGCGGTGAATCCAAGACGGGCTCTGGTGCCGGCTCCGACTTTTGCAGAATACCAGCAGGCATTATATAGTGTGGATTGCCAGGTAGAGTTTTTTCCCCTGAATGGGAAAAAGGGGTTTGTGCTGGAGGAAGACTTCTTACAGGCATTGACAAAAGAGATTGACATTATTTTCCTGTGTAATCCCAATAATCCAACCGGGCTTCTGGTGGAAAAACCGTTGCTGGAAAAAATTCTGAAGCGTTGTCAGGAGCTTGATATTCTTATGGCTGTGGACGAATGCTTCCTGGATTTCGTTCCATCACCAGAAAAATATACGCTAAAAGAATATCTGGAAACCTATGACAATCTGTTTCTTCTGAAAGCTTTTACAAAGCGCTATGCTATGGCAGGCGTGAGACTTGGCTATGGCCTTTGCGGAAATAAAGGACTTCTGAGGAAAATGGAAGGTGTATGTCAGCCCTGGAATGTCTCTTCCATGGCACAGGCGGCTGGTCTGGCGGCTTTGCAGGAAAGAGAATATGTAGAAAAGGGAAGACAGGTGACCTTTCAGGAACGGGCATATCTGAAAGAAGAACTGGCGGCACTTGGCTATCCGGTTTATCCTTCTCAGGCGAATTACGTGTTTTTTACAGGTCCGGCGGATTTGTATGAGAAGCTGGAGCAGAAGAAGATCCTGATCCGCGATTGCAGTAATTATACCGGGCTTTCCAAAGGATATTACAGGGTGGCGGTGAAGAAACATGAAGAAAATCAGCAGCTTGTCAGGGCATTGAAAGAAATAGATAGAACCAAAGTTGAAAATGTGATTTTATAAAAGGAGGAACACATTTTGGCAAAAGCAATCATGGTGCAGGGGACAATGTCCAATGCCGGAAAAAGCCTTCTGGCAGCAGGCCTTTGCAGAATTTTTAAACAGGACGGGTACCGTGTGGCACCTTTTAAGTCCCAGAATATGGCGTTGAATTCTTTTATCACAAAAGAAGGTCTGGAAATGGGACGTGCCCAGGTGATGCAGGCAGAAGCAGCCGGAATTGCTCCTTCTGTTCTGATGAATCCTGTTCTTTTAAAGCCTACAAACGATGTAGGCTCCCAGGTAATCGTAAACGGTGAGGTTTTGGGAAATATGAGCGCCAGGGATTATTTCAAATATAAGAAAAAACTGGTGCCGGATATTATGAAGGCTTACAATGCTCTTGCAGCAGAAAATGATATTATTGTTATAGAGGGAGCCGGAAGTCCGGCGGAAATCAATCTGAAAAGTGATGATATCGTAAATATGGGTATGGCGAAAATGGCAAAGGCTCCGGTTCTTCTGGTGGGAGATATTGACCGTGGCGGTGTTTTTGCCCAGCTGATCGGAACTGTCATGCTTCTGGAAGAAGATGAAAAGGAGATGGTAAAAGGTCTGATCATCAATAAATTCCGTGGAGACAAAACCATTCTGGATCCTGGGGTGGAAATGCTGGAGGAGAGAAGCGGCATTCCGGTTGTAGGCGTAGCTCCTTATCTGAATATTCAGGTGGAGGATGAGGACAGCCTGACGGAACGTTTTGAGACAAAACGGACAGTAGACATGATTGACATTGCGGTGATCCGAGTGCCCAGAATTTCTAATTTCACAGATTTTAATCCGCTGGAGAGTATTCAGGGAGTTTCCCTTCGCTATGTAAAAAATCCATCAGAGCTTGGCAATCCGGATATGATCATTCTGCCGGGAACCAAAAATACAATGGAAGATCTTCTGTGGATGAGAGAAAATGGCCTGGAAGCGTTGATCCTGAAGGAGGCTGCAAAAGGAAAGCTGATCTTTGGAATCTGCGGTGGCTATCAGATGATGGGCGAGACTTTAAGCGATCCTCATGGAGTGGAAGCTGGCGGAACGATCAAAGGTATGGGCCTTCTTCCAATGGATACCGTTTTTGCTGAGAAAAAGACCAGAACCAGAGTGGAAGGCTCTTTCGGCCAGCTGACTGGTGCGTTTGCAAAGCTTAGTGATACTGCTCTGGAAGGATATGAGATCCATATGGGTGAGACTGCCCTGAAAGGAGATGCAAAGCCATCTACAAATATTCAGGATAGCGTAACCGGAGAGAGAAAGTCGGATGGTGCTTATCTTGACAATGTATGTGGAACCTATGTACATGGTGTTTTTGATAAAGAGGCAGTAGCTGAGGCAATCGTACAGATCATTGGAGAAAAGAAAGGTCTGGATGTATCTGGAATGACTGGTATGGATTTCCAGGCGTTTAAGGAAACCCAGTATGATATCCTGGCAGCAGAGCTCCGGAAACATCTGGATATGAAGAAGATATATGAAATCCTGGAAGAGGGGGTACAAATATGAAGGTAGAACTGGAAAATGTAAAACCAATGGACATAGAGAAAAGAAGCTTTGAGATCATCACAGAGGAGCTTGGTGATACCCCTCTGATCCCGGGAACAGAGCTGGTGGTAAAGAGATGTATTCATACAAGCGCTGATTTTGATTACGCGAAAAATCTTTGCTTTTCCGAAAACGCAGTGGAAAAAGCGATTCAGGCAATTAAAGATGGCGCCTGTATTGTAACCGACACCCAGATGGCAAAAGCAGGAATCAATAAACGCGCCCTTGCAAGGTATGGCGGTGAGGTTTACTGTTTTATGTCAGATGAGGATGTGGCGAAGATTGCGAAAGAAAATGGTTCCACCCGTGCCACAGCCAGCATGGACAAGGCGGCCGGGTTGGATAAAAAGCTGATCTTTGCCATTGGAAATGCACCTACAGCACTGGTTCGCCTTTATGAGCTGATCGAGGATAAAAAGCTGGATCCGGAGTTGATCATCGGTGTGCCTGTGGGGTTTGTGAATGTGGTGCAGTCCAAGGAACTGATCATGCATACAGAGGTACCGTACATTGTAGCCCGCGGGCGTAAGGGTGGATCAAATATCGCAGCGTGCATCTGTAATGCCTTGCTGTATATGATTGACAACAATCGGGGATAAAAAAACGGCGTATACTCTGTCTGTGGTAAATGGCAAAGTATACGCTGCTTTTACTATAAAAGTCCCGGACGGCAGCTGTGGGAGCGCCATAGGCGCGGAACAGCTGACTTTCATATATGGTGACGTCGCCGAATAGGCGACATATCCGTTTAGTCCAAAACTACAGACTTCAGCAGTTCGCAGGCCGGGACGAAATCCTGTACTGGCATGGAAGAGCAGGACATAAGTACCGTCACATCTTTCTCACTTTCTTTTAAAATTTGTAAATGCAGGCTTTTTTCAGAGGCCTGTTTTTTTAATTCATCCCCGCTTTTTTCATAAGGCAAAGTAAGAGCCAGACTGGTACCGGCTGCGCCCACCTGAATCTGACAGCCAGTGCCAAATACCTGACGGACTGAGCTGCGAAGCTGCTTTAATTTGGAGGAATAAAGTCGTTTCAGCCTTCTGGTCTGTGCAGCAAGATGACCGTCCCGGATAAATTGACACAGGGCAATCTGTTCTGCCTTGGAAGCAGTCTGGTTATAAAATCCGGCTTTCTTTTTATAAGCATTGAGAAGCTCAGGAGGCAGGATCATAAAGCTGATACGGATAGAAGGCAGCAGCAATCTGGAAAATGAACCAATGTAAACTACGCCCTGTCCTCCGGAAAGTCCGAAAAGGGAAGGGGTAGGCTTCTGGAAATAGACAAATTCGTTTTCGAAATCATCTTCGATTACCAGATGATGGCGTTCATTTGCATATTTCAAAAGCTCCAGACGGCGCTTTACCGGCATGATTTCGCCCCACTTTGTCATGTGTGCAGGAGAAACATAGACCACATCACAGTCTTTGTTACGGTAACAGATCTCATATCCATAGTCCCCGAAAACTGTGCTTCCGTGAACGAAAGAAGGGGTTGGAAAGGATACCCAGTGAAATTCCGGATATACTTCATGGATAAGAGGACAGAGAATCTGCAGCAGGCTTTGGAAACTGGCGCCTACTACAATATCATCCGGTGAACAAAGAATGTTCCGCCTCTCACGGATGTAATCTGACAAAGTTTCCCGGAAATCCGCTTCCCCCTGGGGTTCGCCGTAGGTCAGCATGCGTTCATTCTGCCGGAGGGCGCTTTTCATGTAACGGCTCCACAGGTCAAAACGAAAGCTTTCTTTATCCACACCTGAAGATGCCAGGTCATAGCGGTAATGAGTTTCTTTATGAGTACCCGGCTGGTTGTTTTTATGCTGGTGGGAGGCAATCTCTGTGACATAATAGCCGCTTTGGGCTTTTGCCATAATGTAGCCGTCTGCGGCAAGCTGAAGATAGGCAGTTTCAATAGTAGTGCGGGAAAGCTTCAGCTCCTGGGAACACTTGCGGAGAGAAGGCATTTTGCTTCCGGGTGTCATTTTCCCATCCAGGATCAGTTTCCGGTAGTATTCGTAAACTTCCATATAAAGATGCGTAGTGCGGTTTTGATTCTTTTCAATGTTTAACATAAAACTGTCCCCTCTAAAAAAGTTGAATTTGGATATTTCTGTACATACACTTAGGTGATATTTTATAATATAAACGAAAAATTTACAATAAAAATCAGGAGTGATATATTTGAAAAAAATAGCGGTAATTCAGGATCTGTCAGGGCTTGGAAAATGTTCCCTGACAGCGGCAATTCCGGTGATCTCGGTGATGGGCGTGCAGGCGGTACCGCTGCCAACAGCAGTACTCAGCAACCAGACTGGTTATCCTTCCTATTACTGTGACAATTATACAGAGCACATGGAACAGATCATGGATGAATGGGAGAAACGGGGATTTTCCCCGGATGGAATCTATACAGGATTTCTGGCTGACGAGGAGCAGGCTGATAAGATCCTGGATTTTCTCAGAAGGTTCCGGAAAGAGAAGACCATGGTACTGGTGGATCCGGTTATGGGAGATAATGGCAGTGCTTATGGAATTTATACAGAAGGTCTGCGGGAAAAGATGCTTCAGCTGGTGGGAAACGCCCATGTGATTACGCCCAATCTTACGGAAGCGCTGCTTCTTTTATATGGGAAAGAAGGGATGGAAAAAAGATATGCCAGCCTTTTGGAACTGGATGGAAGGAAAAGGCTGGAACAGATCGGAAAGATTGGGGAGCAGCTGAAAAAAGAATATGGCTTACAGGCAGCTGTAATTACTGGTGTGGAGTCTCAGACCGAATTGTGTGTACATCAGATGGGAAATCTGGTAGTAGAAAATGGTCATTTATTCTGGTGCTTTGCCCCAAAAATAGGCGGCAGTTATTCTGGAACAGGAGACCTGTTTGCTCGGTGCTTAGTGCCGGTCTGGTGAAAGAGATGTCCATGATGAGCTGTGTAGAGCTGGCTGTGAATTTTCTTTCCAAGGCAATTGCCCAGACGGTACAGGAAGGCACAGACCGGAATGCCGGAGTCTGCTTCGAGGCATATCTTGGGGAATTGTGTAAGGATTTATGAAGAAAATTGGAGAACCGTTTCAGCTGGCATAAGTAGGAAAGAAAAGGAGAGTGTAATAATGGCAGATATCGTATATTGTTATAATGATGAGGTGTATTTCAATCTGACAAATAAATGCCCTTGCAACTGTACCTTTTGCATCCGCAACAATGGAGATTCGGTAGGTGAGGCAAAAACTTTATGGTTTGACAAGGAACCAACAATGGAGGAGATTTATAAAGCAATTGATGCTTTTGATTTTTCAGGATACAAGGAAGCGGTTTTCTGTGGCTATGGAGAGCCTACCATGGCGCTGGATAAGCTGATCGCCGTCAGTGAGTATATGAGAAGCAAATATCCGGCACATTTGGACCGCGATGGGAAGCCCTGTCCGGGAATCAAGCTTCGTCTGAACACCAACGGTCTTGGAAATCTGATCAATAAGCGCTCTATAGCGAAAGAGGTCTGTCAGGCAGTTGATATTGTTTCCATCAGTTTAAATATGCCAGATGCCAAGTCCTACAACGAAGTGGTACGCCCGGCTTACGGCGAGAAAGCCTTTGATGCCATGCTGAAATTTGCGCAGGATTGCAAAAAATATACAGAAAATGTGAAATTCACGGTTGTAGACTGTATCGAGGAAGAAAACGTTGAGAAAAGCCGTAAAGTGGCAGAGAAGCTTGGAATTCCGCTGAGAGTACGGGAGTATACGGCGGAATAAAATTGAGGAAAAAAAGACATCAATGCAGATGCATCATAAAATCAGTTGGAGACACTTTCAAATGTGCGCTGGATTTATCTATGAGATTTTATGAAAAATGGAAAAATCTGCATTGGTGTCTTTTGATATCTGTAGGTTATTTTTCTGCATTTGCAAAGCATTTGAACGCAGATAAGCAAGTAGCGAAGCGGACCTGGAATGTCCGCTTTACATGCCAGACCTGTTTTATATTAGGCGTCGCAAAATTTCCCGGAACTGGGGTACACAGGCCAGTATATCCGAATTCTCAAGATAAGGCGGCTCTTTATTTTCCCAGTCCGTGATGGTACCGCCAGCTTCTCTTAAAATAACGGTAGCCCCGCTGTAATCCCAGGGCTTCAGATTTTGTTCCAGATAAGCGTGCTGCCTGCCGCAGGCTACATAGCAAAGGTCGAGGGCAGCAGAGCCGGTGCGCCTGAAATCTGCACAGTTCATAAAAATATTGTAAAATATCGGGAACAGTTTCTTTGCCCTGTCTTTTTCATAAGGAGAGGAGCCGAAAGACACCACAGCATCTTTGAATTCCGGCTGGTCGGACACATGGATAGGAGTTCCGTTCAGATAGGCACCTTCCCCTTTGGCACCGTAGAAGAGTTCCTCTGTAAAGGGATTATAGACCACTCCGAAAGTGATTTCCCTGTTTTCATAAAGTCCCAGAGAAACTGCGCTTAAATGATAATCCCGGATTAAATTGGTGGTTCCGTCAATGGGATCCAGAATCCAGTAAGATTTCCAGGAATCCAGTCCAAGGTTCTCTTTCTCCTCAGCAATCAGTGCAATGTCCGGAAATTCTTTTCCAAGAGCTTCCTTCAGGTAATTTTGTACGGCAACATCTACGTTGGTAACGTAATCGGCAGCCCCTTTTTCGGTAACCTTTTCGTGAGTCATTTCCTGGAGGATCAAGGGCTTGGCCTGCTTGACCAGCTCTATGATTCTGGCTTGGTTTTCTTTATTCATATCAGTATACCTCCTAACGTATGTCAAAAAATTTCAATAATTTGTGTGGCCTAGAGAAAATTTACCATAAACGGAAAGAAAGGGCAAATGAAAAATTAAGCAGTAAAAAACAAAGTGCTTTGCGACAGGGTTACTAAGATATTTTTTGGCTGTGTCAAAAACATTGTTAAAGAAATATCTTTACTTTATTTAAGGGGTAAGTTATAATAATTCTGCTTAAAAGAATAAATGTGCCAAGTGCTGAAAAATATATAAAATTTGTACTGTTTTCAGAAGAGGGAATCAGGTGAGAATCCTGAACGATCCGGTCACTGTATTCAGTTATGCCACATTCATATCCATTGCATTTTTATGTGAGAAGGGAATGGGGATTTAAGCTGTAAGCCAGGAAACCTGCTTGGTTCATAGAAAGAAACTTCCGTGTAAAGTGCTGTCTTTCGTATCATGTTTTTTTGTGATGCCCGCTTTTTCATGGAAGCGGACTTTTTTCTTTTAAAAACAAAAAAACAAAAGAAAAAATAAGGAGAAAAAGCATGAAAAACATGAAAACAGCAGCAGGAATGTTATGTCTGGCAGGAATTCTCAGCCTGGGAATGGGAACAACTGTATTTGCGGAGGATGGAGACAGCCATTATCCCGTAACAATCACAACCTACAATTATGAGAACGAACCGGTTGAAATGACTTTTGAGAAAGCTCCGGAGAAAGTATTTGCATATGCAAACTCCAATATCGAAGAGCTTCTGGCACTTGGTCTCGGTGATAAGATCGTAGCTGCTTACGGTCTGGACGGTGATGTGCGTGAGGATTTAAAAGATGAATTTGACAAGATTCAGTATATGGATACCAAGCCATCCAAAGAGGAAGTTGTTGCAATGGAGCCTGATTTTATTGCGGCATGGTATTCTTCTTTCAGTGATGACTGGCTTTCGGATATAAGCTTCTGGCAGGAGAGAGATGTAAATACATACATGTCCCTGAACAGTGCTGCAAAGGGACCGGCTTCTGAGTTCCCACGTACAATTGAAGACGAATATGAAGATATCCTGAACCTTGGCAAGATCTTTGATTGCGAAGACAAGGCAGAGGAAATCGTTGATCAGATGAAGGGTGAGATTGATAAAGTAAAAGAGCATGTAGAAGGAACAGACCCGTTATCCGTAGCAGTTCTTGAGGATGAGGGAGATTCCTTCCGTGTATATGGAACAGAGACACTTGGCGGAAATATTCCGGAGACACTTGGTGCAGAGCTGAAGCTTGGTGCAGAGAACTCTGAAAACGTTGGTGCAGAGGATCTGATCGCAGCTGATCCGGATGTATTATTCATGATCAACTATGATGGATTTATGACAGCTGATGAGGCAATCGCTGATATTACAGATAACCCTGCATATGCAAGCCTTTCTGCAGTTAAGAACAACAAAGTATTCTCTGTAAATCTGAACGAGGTATACTGCAGCGGTGTCAGAACCTATGATGGAATTATGACATTTGCAAAAGCATTATATCCGGATCTGTACGAATAAAATGAAAAGAAAACCGGATTTTAAAAATGGAATTTTTCATGGAAAGCCGATCTATGTGCTGGCGGTGATATTACTGACTGTGCTTCTGGTGATATCCATTCTGACTGCAGTTACCATTGGTTCTGTAGATCTTTCTGTGAAAGATGTGTATAGTGTAATTTTGTATAAAGTATTTGGAATCGGGGATCCGGAGGTTTATGGTGTAGGAGCCATGTCTGATATTGTGTGGTTTATCCGCCTTCCCCGTATTCTTCTTGCAACAGCCGTTGGCATGGGTCTGGCAGTTGCAGGTGTGGTAATGCAGGCCATTGTGAAAAATCCGATTGCAGATCCGTATATTCTGGGTATTTCCTCTGGTGCATCTCTTGGTGCAACAGTGGCAATCTTTCTTGGAGTTGGAGCCGTATTTGGCTCCAACTCTATTGGAATCTGCGCATTTATCGGAGCCTTCCTTATTTCTGTACTGGTACAGATCACTGCAAATATAGGAGGCCGGGCAAATTCAGTCCGACTTCTGCTTGCAGGTACAGCACTTGGAAGTGTGTGCAGTGCATTTTCAAACTTTGTTGTCTATATTGCGGGCGACAGAGATGGAATCCAGACAGTTACTTTCTGGCTGATGGGAAGTCTGGCAGGTGCGAAATGGGAAAATCTGGCTGTGATTATTCCCTGCGTTTTTATAGCAACCCTGTTTTTCTGCACCCAGAGCCGTATTCTCAATATGATGCTGCTTGGAGATGAGGTATCCATCACATTAGGAACTGACCTGCACAGATATCGTCAGGTGTATCTTGTAGTGACAGCACTGTTGATCGGTTTTGTGGTATATTCCGCAGGTATCATTGGATTTGTAGGACTCATTATTCCTCATGTGGTACGAATGTTCTTTGGAACCGATCACAAGAAAATGCTTCCACTGTCAGCACTTAGCGGTTCCATTTTCCTGATCTGGGCAGATGTTGCTTCCAGGATCATTATTCCCAAGAGTGAAGTCCCAATCGGAATCCTGGTATCCATGATCGGAGCACCTTGCTTTATTTATCTGCTGGTACGCAGATCTTATGGATTCGGAGGTGAGAAATCATGAAACTGACAGCTTCTGATATCCATGTGGAGCTTGGCGGAAATGAGATTCTTAAGGGAATTGACGCAGCCATAAAGGAAAAGGAATTTGTAGGAATTATAGGACCAAACGGAAGTGGAAAAAGTACATTGCTGAAATGTATTTACCGTGTACTGAAGCCAGATACCGGTGTGATCATGTTGGATGGAAAACCGCTGAACGAATATAAGGTAAAGGATTCTGCAAAAGCACTGGCAGTGGTGTCCCAGCACAACTACTATAATTTTGAATTTTCCGTACAGGAAATTGTAATGATGGGAAGGGCTCCTCATAAGAAAACCATGGAACGGGATAATGCCGAGGATTATAAGATCGTGGAAGAGTGTCTGGAAAAAGTGGGAATGCTTCCCTATCGGCACCGTGTTTTTTCCAGTCTGTCTGGCGGTGAGCAGCAGCGAATCATTCTGGCAAGAGCTCTGGCGCAAAAAACTGACTGTCTGATCCTGGATGAGCCTACCAACCATCTTGACATCAAATACCAGCTTCAGCTTCTGGATATTGTAAAAAGTCTCGGGATTACCGTAATCGGTGCTTTGCATGATCTGAATATTGCAGCAGCATATTGCGACCGGATCTATGCCATGAAGAACGGTCGTCTGGTGGCTTGCGGAACTCCGGAAGAAGTCATTACAGAAGATTTTATACATATGTTGTATGAAGTAGATGCAACTGTAAAAAAGGATGAATACGGCATGCTGAATGTTACATACCATCCTTTGCATGTGAAAAAATAAAGGAAAAGTGGAGGAAATCTGAATGAGCGATACAGCAAAAAAAGGGATCCTTGTAGTCAGCTTTGGTACCAGTCATGAAGATACCAGAGCAGTGACTATTGATGCGATTGAAAAAGAAATTGGAGCTGCTTTTACAGATTGTAAAATTTATCGCGCATGGACCAGCAAAATGATTCTCGCCAGAATTGAAAAGAGAGATCATATTCACTATGACAATGTGACAGAAGCAATGGAGCGTATGAAAAAGGATGGAATTACAGAGGTGATCATTCAGCCTACTCATGTAATGAACGGTGTGGAAAATGATCTTATGAAAAAGGATGTTCTGGCGTATGCAGATCATTTTCAGTCTGTGAAATTCGGAGCTCCTCTGCTTACAACAGAAGAAGATAATGAGTACGTGGTGAAAGCGGTTGCAGATGAGTTTTCTGTAATTAAAGATAAGGAGACGGCACTTGTGCTTATGGGGCATGGAACCGAGCACTACGCAAATGCCGTTTATGCCGCACTGGATTACAGGTTCGAGGATATGGGATATGAAAATGTGATCGTAGGAACTGTGGAAGGTTATCCTGAAATTGACCAGGTCATGAAACAGCTTGGAAAATGCGGGGCAAAAAAAGTGGTAATCGCACCGTTTATGATCGTTGCCGGTGACCATGCGAAAAATGACATGGCAGGAGAGGAAGAAGACTCCTGGAAAAATATCATCAGCAAAGCTGGCTATGAAGTGCAGACAGTTCTGAAGGGACTGGGGGAATATGAAAGTATTCGAAAACTCTTTGTGGAACATGCGAGGGAAGCGGTATGATTAAAATTGGAACACTGACCTGCCTTCATTCCAATAATGTCTGTGCCAGAGTGGGGTGCCTGAAAGCCTTTCAGAATCGCAGTGACTTTTTTGAAGGATATTCTCCGGATACACTTCTGGGAGCAATGATGACCTGTAATGGATGCAAAAGTGCAAATCCCAAAGAACCGGATGTGGATGAAGGAATTCTGGAAAAAATAGACAGGCTGGTCAGCGAGGAAATCAAGGTGATGCATGTGGGAGCCTGTCGTCTGGACAGGGAGAAAAGTGAGTGCCCAAGAATTGCCAAAATCTGTGAGATGATAGAATCCAAGGGAATCCAGGTGGTAAGAGGAACTCACAGAGAATCCTGAAACAGGATAGAGAAATCGTATAGGGGAAACTTCCAGGCAGATTGTGGAAAATAGTCTGTCTGGAAGCTTTTTTATTGCTGTGTTTTGCCTGGCTTTATTGACAATATACGCAGGAATTAGTAAAATGAGCGGTGGCAGAAAATGATATTTAAGGAGAATTACATAAGATGAGTATTTCTATGATTGGAATAGACCATAGTATGGCTCCCGTAGATATACGAGCCTTGTTTGCATTTACCAGAAAAAATGCAGGGGAGGCTATGGAAAAATTAAAGGAACAGCCGGGAATAGACGGCTGTATTATTCTTTCTACATGCAATCGCCTGGAGGTATGGGCAAGTGTAGATGATACGGCAGAGCTTTCTTTATACAAAGAGCTTTGTAAACTGAAAAACATTAATGATGATCAGTACGAGATATATTTTACAAAGCGTGAAGGCCATGCTGCTGTGGAACATCTGTTTTACCTTGCATCAGGTCTGAAATCCCAGATACTTGGAGAAGATCAGATTCTTACTCAGGTAAAAGATGCACTGGGAATTGCCAGAGAGCATTTTACAACAGATGGAGCCCTTGAAGTGCTTTTCCGAATGGCTGTAACAGCAGGAAAAAAGATTAAAACTGAGGTGCCATTTTCTCATGGAAATCCGTCTGTGATCCATCAGGCGATAGAAATGCTTGACAGACAGGGCTATTGCGTACAGGATAAGGTCTGCATGGTGATCGGAAATGGGGAAATGGGAAAGGTTGCAGCCCAGGCTCTTATGGAAGCCGGTGCAGATGTGACTGTAACCGTGCGTCAGTATCGCAGCGGAATGGTGAATATTCCATTTGGATGTAAACGAATTAATTATGGCGAAAGAATGGACTATCTGCCTAAGTGTGATCTTGTAGTCAGTGCTACGGCAAGTCCGAATTTTACTTTGCGTGAGGAACTGTTTGAAAATCTGGAACTGGAAAAAAGTATTGTTCTCATTGATCTGGCAGTTCCAAGGGATATTGAACCGGAGGTTGGAAAATTCGAAGGGATAACCTTGTTTGATATGGATAGCTTCCGCATGGAAGAAACTCCGGCTGAGCTTCAGGAAAATCTTGAGGCGGCAGGACTGATCGTGAGAGATCAGATGGATGAATTTTTTAAATGGTTAGATGGTAAGGAACTGATACCAAGAATTCAGGAAATCAAAGAGAATGCAGTGAATGACTTTAACCTGCGGATCATGAAGCCATTGAAAAACACACAGATGGATGAGCAGGAAAAAGAGAAGTTGATAAATGCAGTGGATACTGCAATGGGGAAGGTTATAAATAAAATGCTGTTTGCATTGAGAGACAGTGTGAATGAGAAAGCATTTCTGGAATGTGTAGCAGGATTGGAGAAAACATATGAAAAATAAGCGCTATTTCCCACTGTATGTGGATCTATCGGATAAGAACATTGTGGTAGTGGGTGGGGGAACCATTGCCACAAGAAGAGTGAAAGCATTATTATTATTTACCAGGAATATTACAGTAATTGCGCCGAAGATGACAGCAGATCTCTGGGAACTGGGCAAGCTGGGAAAAATTCAGATCCAGCCCCGTCCTGTGAAAAAATCGGATTTCTCTATGGCTTATATGGTGCTGGCTGTTACGAATAACAGTGAGCTAAATGAGGAAATTTACCGTACCTGTAAAGAAGAGGGAATTTATGTAAATGTTGCAAGTGATAAGAATTTGTGCGATTTTTACTTTCCCGGAATTTGTCTGAAGGATGATATTGTAGTGGGAATCACGGCCAGCGGTGTCAATCACAAAAAGGCTAAGGCAGTAAGAGAAAAAATGCAGGCACTTCTGGAAGAACTGGAAAAAGATGAGGATAGTTATGAATAAAAAAGTTGTGATCGGAAGCAGGGAAAGCAAGCTTGCCGTACTGCAAAGCCAGATGGTGAAGGACTATATTGTATGCAGGCATCCGCAAATGGATGTGGAAATCCTGACCATGAAGACTACAGGAGACAAAATACTGGACCGTACTCTGGATAAGATTGGAGGAAAAGGCCTTTTTGTAAAGGAACTGGATCGGGCGCTTTTAGAGGGCAGAAGTCAGCTTTCTGTTCATAGCCTGAAGGATATGCCTATGGAAGTCCCGGAGAAGCTCCCCATACTTGCTTTTTCAAAAAGGGAAGACGTAAGAGATGTGCTGGTTCTCCCAAAAGGCTGTGATGTTCTGGATCCTTTGAAGCCTATCGGTTGTTCCAGCCTTCGCAGAAAGCTGCAGCTGAAAGAAATTTACCCGGATATGCAGGTGAAAAGTATTCGTGGAAATCTTCAGACCAGACTGGAAAAGCTGGATAGTGGAGAATATTCTGCGTTAGTTCTTGCAGCCGCCGGTTTGAAACGTCTGGGGCTTGAAAACAGGATCAGCAGGTATTTTGATACAGAAGAAATGATTCCGGCAGCGGGACAGGGAATTCTTGCAGTTCAGGGAATTGATGGTCTGGATTATGAGTTTCTGAAAGGGTATGATGATCTGCAGGCCCATCAGGCTGCAACAGCAGAGAGAGCCTTTGTAAAATATTTAAATGGCGGATGTACCTCTCCGGTAGCTGCCTATGGAGAAATCAAAGATGGTCAGTTGAAACTTACCGGTCTTTACTATGAAGAAAAGACTGGACATTATCTGAAAGGATATAAAACAGGAAATCCTTCAGATGCAGAAAAACTGGGAACTTCTCTTGCAAAAGAACTGCAGGAGCGCTGCAAAGTGGAATACAAAGAGTCTGGCTTGCAGGAAGACAACAAAAAAGAACCGGGAAAAGTCTGGCTGGTGGGAGCTGGTCCTGGAGATGTGGGGCTTTTTACAATGAAAGGTGCCCAGGTTCTGGAACAGGCAGATGTGGTTGTTTATGACAGCCTGGTAGGACAGGGAATCCTGACCAGAATTCCTGCTTCTGCAAAACTGATCAATGTGGGAAAACGTGCCGGTCACCATACTATGTCCCAGGAGAAGATTAACCAGGTTCTTGCTGATGAGGCAAAAAAGGGCAACCGGGTAGTACGACTGAAAGGCGGCGATCCTTTCCTTTTTGGACGAGGAGGAGAGGAACTGGAGCTTCTCACAAAGGAGGGCATTCCTTATGAAGTAGTTCCTGGTGTGACTTCCCCGATTTCCGTACCTGCATATAACGGAATTCCTGTGACACATCGGGATTTCTGTTCGTCTGTTCATGTTATCACCGGACATAAGCGCAAGGGAATGGAGTACGACATTGATTTTGAGGCGCTGGTACATACGAAAGGAACTCTTGTTTTTCTCATGGGAATCACTGCCATGGAGGATATCTGCAGTGGCCTTATGAAAGCTGGAATGGATCCGGATATGCCGGCTGCTGTTTTATCCAAGGGTACTACGGCTGGTCAGCAAAGAGTCGTGGCAACTGTCGCTACATTAAAGACAGCCTCTGATCAGGCGAAAATCCAGACACCGGCCATTATTGTAGTAGGAAAGGTCTGCACTCTGGCAGATGATTTTGCCTGGTATGAGAAATTACCTCTGGCAGGCTGGAAGATTCTTGTCACCCGGCCAAAGGAGAATATTTCCAGAACTGCGGCCCTTCTTCGGGAGAAAGGTGCAGAAGTACTGGAACTTCCATCCATCAGTATTATCCCTCTGGAGGATCAGAGCAGACTGTACCAGGCCTTTTCTCATATCCGCAGCTATGACTGGCTGGTATTTACAAGTCCTGCAGGCGTGGAAGTTTTCTTTAGGCAAATGGAGAAAAAGAAGATCGACCTGCGTTCTCTTGGAAATGCAAAAATCGCGGTGATCGGTGAGGGCACAAAGAAGAAGTTTCTGGAAAGAGGAATCTATCCGGATTTCATGCCTTCTGTTTATGATGGAAATACCCTTGGAAAAGAGCTTGGCGCTCTTTTAAATGGAACAGAAAAGATTCTGATTCCAAGAGCCTCCCTTGGAAACAGGGAGCTGGCAGAAGAACTGAAAAAAACAGGTGCACAGGTGGATGATGTTCCGACTTATGAGACCGGATATGTAAGCAGTCCTCTTATTAATGAGAAGAAAGAATTTGAAGAGGGCACCATTGACCTGGCTGTATTTACCAGTGCTTCCACAGTGAAAGGCTTTGTGGAGAGCACCAAAGGACTTGATTATTCCAGGGTTCGTGCTGCATGTATTGGAAAACAGACTCGTGCAGCGGCGGATTCTTATGGAATGCAGACATATATGTCAGAAAAAGCAACCATCGACAGTCTGATCGAACTGGTTGAGACACTGAAGAGGAGTGAAGAAAAATGGAACTGATTAAGAGACCTAGAAGATTAAGGGGCGGTGCGAATTTGCGAAAAATGGTGAGAGAGACCAGAATGGACAAATCTTCTCTTATCTATCCGCTGTTTGTAATGGAAGGAAATGGAATCCAGGAAGAGATCCCTTCCATGGAAGGGCAGTACCGTTACAGCCTGGATCGTCTTCCCTATAAGCTGGAGCAGTTGGAAAAAGCAGGGGTAAACAGCATTATGCTTTTTGGAATCCCGGCTCATAAGGATGAAGTCGGAAGCGGCGCTTACGCTCAGGATGGTATTGTACAGAAGGCACTTCGGGAAGCAAAGAGCAGATTTCCAGAGATGTATTATGTGACAGATGTGTGCATGTGTGAATACACCTCCCACGGTCACTGCGGCGTTCTTTGCGGCCATGATGTTGACAACGACAAGACACTGGAGCTTCTGGCAAAAACAGCTCTGTCTCATGCACAGGCTGGCTCTGATATGATCGCGCCTTCCGATATGATGGACGGACGTGTGGCTGCCATTCGTAAAGAACTGGATCTGGGCGGTTATACCAATATTCCAATCATGTCTTATGCAGTAAAATACGCTTCTGCGTTCTATGGCCCATTCCGTGATGCAGCTGGAAGTGCTCCTGCTTTTGGAGACCGCAAGAGCTATCAGATGGATTTCCACAACAGAAGAGAGGGAATGAAAGAAGCTCTTATGGATATTGAAGAAGGCGCTGATATTATTATGGTGAAGCCTGCCATGTCCTATCTTGATATGGTATCTGAGATCTCCAAGGCTGTGAATGTTCCGGTAGCGGCCTATAGTGTAAGCGGTGAGTATGCCATGGTGAAGGCAGCAGCGAAGATGGGCTGGATCGACGAAGAGCGGATCATTGGAGAAATGGCTGTGGGAGCTTATCGTGCAGGTGCCCAGATTTATATCACTTATTTTGCAGAAGAAATTGCAAAAATGATGGAGGAAGGGAGAATCGGATAATGACAAAGTCTGAGAAGCTTTTTGAGAGAGCGGTAAAAAGAATCCCTGGCGGTGTAAACAGTCCGGTGCGTGCATATGGCGCTATTGGAGAAGCACCGAGATTTATTGAACGTGCAGAAGGTTGCTATATTTATGATGTAGATGGCAACCGCTATATTGATTACATAGATTCCTGGGGACCAATGATCCTGGGACACAATTTTCCTGCAATACGGGAAAATGTTCTGAAGGCCTGTGAAAAAGGTCTGAGCTTTGGATGCGCTACAGAGATCGAAGTGGAAATGGCTGAATTTATCTGTGACAGAATCCCGCATGTGGATATGATCCGAATGGTCAATTCTGGTACAGAAGCTGTTATGAGTGCAATCCGTGTTGCAAGAGGTTATACGGGGAAAAATAAAATCATCAAATTTGCAGGCTGCTATCATGGACACAGTGATGCCATGCTGGTAAGCGCAGGTTCCGGTGTGATGACAAGTGGTGTGCCGGACAGTGCCGGTGTTCCAAAAGGCTGTACAGAGGATACTATGCTGGCAGTTTACAATGATCTTGGCAGTGTGGAGACTCTTTTTCAGCAGGCAGATGGCCAGGTGGCAGCAGTGATCGTGGAAGCAGTTGGAGCCAACATGGGTGTAGTTCCGCCAAGGGAAGGATTTCTGCAGGGACTTCGCGCTCTTTGCGACCAATACCATGCCCTTCTTATTTTTGATGAGGTGATTACCGGATTCCGACTTGCATTTGGCGGCGCAGCACAGTATTTTGGTGTAACACCGGATCTGGTTACTTATGGAAAAATCATTGGTGCCGGAATGCCGGTAGGTGCATATGGCGGAAGAAGAGATGTGATGGAATTGGTTGCTCCGGCAGGAAAAGTATATCAGGCAGGTACTTTAAGCGGAAATCCGGTAGCTATGGCTGCCGGGCTTACCCAGCTGAAATATTTGTATGACCATCAGGAAATTTACACGGAACTGGAGAAAAAGGGAGAGCTTCTTTACGGTGGAATGGGAAAAATCGTGAAAGAAAAAGGTCTGAATTACCAGATGAATTATGTGGGCTCTCTTGGAAGCCTGTTCTTTACGGGACAGCCTGTTGTAGATTATGTTTCTGCAAAATCTTCTGACACAGTGGCATTTGCAGAATATTTCAAAAAAATGCTGAATATGGGAATTCATATGGCTCCGTCCCAGTTTGAAGCCATGTTCCTGTCAGCGGCTCATACAGATGAAATTATTATGGAAACTCTGGATGCAGTAAAGCTTGTTCTTTGAAAATGTGTGTGGTATAATTTAGACACAATTACATAAAAGAAACCAGAATACGAGTTGCTGTAATAAAATGCGGCTGTAATAAATGAACCGTGGCAGAGGATTTACTGATATAGAGAATGCAGTAATATTCAGAGCTGCACAGTGACCCGCTACGCTGTAAAAAAGATCGGAAGAACAGCGTGAACGGACGGTTTCCAGAAAGAGACTGTAGGAGGCTAGACAAATGGGTAAGAAATATGTGGCTTATGTAGGAACCTATACTCACGGAACCAGCAAGGGAATTCAGGTTTATGACGTGAACCTGGAAGAAGGTACTCTCACAGAGAGAAGTGAAGTGGAAGTTAGTAATGCGTCTTATACCGCAGTATCCAAGAATGGAAAATACCTTTATTCTATCGAGGATGAGGGTGTTGCAGTATTCAAGCGTGATCATAATGGCGATTTGGCACGTATCAACAGCGTGGATATTGATGGCATGAGAGGTTGTTTCCTTGCTACAGACGTAGATGGCAAATATCTTTACGTAGCAGGTTATCACGATGGAAAGGTAACCGTTGTACACACTCATAAGGATGGACGTCTTGGAAGTGTTATGGACGGTGTTTTCCACACTGGTCTTGGAAGTGTTGCAGAGCGTAACTTCCGTCCTCACGTAAACTGTGTACGTCCTACTCCGGATAATAAATATCTCTGCGCAGTAGATAATGGAATTGACCAGATCAAGGTTTACCGGATCAATAAGCGCACAGATAAGCTGGAGCTTGTTGATATTGTCCGCTGCCCGAGAGAGAGCGGACCGCGTATTATCCGTTTCAGCGCAGATGGACGTTATGCATATGTTCTGTTTGAGCTGAGCAATGAGATTAAAGTGTACAGCTACAATGGAGAGGGTGATACTCCGGAGTTTGAGCTGCTTCAAAGTGTTTCCACCCTTGCGAAGAAGGAAGACGGAAGCGTATCTCATAATGCCGCATCAGGTCTTGCTCTTGCACCGGATGGCAAGCATTTATTCTGCACTACAGCAGGTGAGAATACAGTAGGTATGTTTGAGGTAGATGGTGAGACTGGTCTTCTGGATCGTAAATTTGTTCTTCCTGTAAGTGGTGATTATCCGAAAGACCTTGTTATTTTCCCGGATAATCAGCACATTGCCGTTGCCAACCACTCCAGCAACAGCATTACAACCTTCAAGGTTGACTACGAGAAGAACATCATTATGATGAAGGGCAAACCACGTAAGATCGAGACCCCGAACTGTATCAATATCTGGCCGGTACCGGATGGAGAGGATATTGAGGATATAGAGGCCTGATAAATTCTGATTGACAAACAGGAAATGCTGTATTATACATTTTTGATGTTGTGTTGAGAATTGAATAAAACGACCATTTTGGTGCCTGGTGGAAATTAAAATAAATTCTAGCAGGTCAAACGGGAAACAGGTGAAAATCCTGTGCTATGCCGTAGCTGTAACAGTTGAGTAAGCTTTCGAAACCACTGAATTTTTATCGGGAAGGGAAAGCATTATGATGACACTGGAGCCAGAATACCGGCCAGAATGAAGAACTTTTGCTGCGGGGCACGGTATAGGGGTTGGTTTTATATAACAGGATTATTATGTCATTAAGCCGCTGCGTTAGCAGCGGCTTTTTCACGCTTTTATTACAAGAATTCCCTGATTTGGCAGAAGTTTATGCTATTGGAAAGGATAAACACAAATGGCAGAATTGTTAAAGAATATTCAGTCATATTGGGATATGAGAGCTGGAGGATTTTCAGATGCCAGTATGGAAGAAAGAAAAACAGAACCTGGAGAGAGATGGGAAAATATTTTCAAAAATTCTCTTAAAACGGGATGCCATGTATTAGATGATGGGTGTGGCGCTGGCTTTTTTACCACTTTGCTTGCTTCGATGGGATTTCAGGTGACTGCGGTAGATTATAGCACAAAAATGCTGGAAGAAGTCAGAAGAAATCTGGAGACAGAAGGACTTAAAGCAGAACTTCATCAGATGGATGTGCAAAGCTTAGAATTTGCTGATAATTCCTTCGACGCAGTGGTATCAAGAAATGTATTCTGGAACCTGGAGCATGCAGATAAAGCTTATGAGGAAGCGTACAGGGTTCTAAAAAAAGATGGAATTCTAATTCTGGAAGATGGAAATTATTATCGCCGTTTTTTTAGTGATAAGTATCAGAAAGCCTATGATGAGTTTCAGCGGGGACATGAAAAAGAAGAACAAGGGTGCCATGCGCGACATAATAAAGAAAATGTAGATTTTTCCATTATGGATGAAATTGCAAAGAAATTGCCAATGAGTCAGGTAGATCGACCTGCCTGGGATTTTAATAAACTTGTAGAAACAGGATTTCATAAAATACAGGTGGAAATAGCTGGCAGCCCTTTACCGATGAGTTTTTGTATTGTAGCACAGAAAGGCTGAAAAAGTGAAAAGAGAGATTATAAAACGACTGATTTCACTTGTGATTATTTTGTTTGGGCTGTCTCTGATGACCTTTGGACTTACATATATTTTGCCGTCAAATCCAGCTGAACAGCTGGCAGAATCTATGGGTGCAGGTCATGACCGGGAGGTAATCGCAAAGATTGAAGAAAAATACGGATTAGACAAATCTTTTGGAGAGCAGTATGTGAACTGGCTGAAGGGTGCGTTACATGGCGATTTCGGAATGTCGGTAAAATATGCACAGCCCGTTTCCCAGGTATTAGGAAGAAAACTCCCCAATACGGTTAAACTGGCAGTTGCATCGTTTATTCTGATGATATTAATTTCTTTTCCGTTAGGAATTTTATCAGCAGTATATAAGGATAAAAAGGCTGATTATATTATTCGGTTTATGTCTTTTATTGGAATTTCACTGCCTAGCTTCTGGGTTGGTATGATGATGATCTATTTTTTTGCAGTTAAGATGCACTGGCTGCCTGTGGGGGGATCAGATTCTTTTAAAAGTCTGATCATGCCGTCTGTAACACTTTCGTTAAGCATGAGTGCGTACTACATAAGACGGATCAGGGCGGTAATGGTCGAGCAGATGAATGAGGAATATATAAATGGCTGTCAAGCAAGGGGAATTGGAAGGTTTCGTACAATTTTCTTTCATGTGCTGCCAAATTCCCTGCTTACTGTAGTGACAATGCTCGGCATGTCATTTGGAGGATTACTTGGTGGAACAATGATCGTTGAAACGGTCTTTAGCTGGAATGGAATCGGCAGCGCAGCAGTGGCTGCGATTTCCGGCAGAGATTACCAGCTGATCCAGGGATATGTTATGTGGATGGGATGTATTTATGTACTGGTGAATCTTTTGGTAGATATATCTTACCAGTGGCTTGATCCAAGAATTAGAAGAGGAGCCCTGCAACATGAAGAGTAAGAAAAAATTATGGATTCGTTTTGTGATTATAATGGCATTTGCAGTGCTTTTCTTATTATTTGCATTGTTCGCGGGAAAATTTGCACCTTATGATCCGTTGGAAACACACTATACAGACCTTCTGAAAGCGCCATGCAAACAGTATCTCATGGGAACTGATCAGATGGGAAGGGATATATTTTCGAGAATTCTTTACGGAGGAAAAACATCACTTTTGATCGCATTTGTTGTGACAGCGATCATTTCCGTTGTAGGAATTCTTATCGGGACAATAGCAGGATTCTGGGGAGGCGCTTTTGATGCTGTTTTAATGCGTTTATCTGACATGCTGATGGCCTTTCCTGGTTCCATTTTTACAATTGCACTTGTAAGCTTTCTTGGTACAGGACTTCCAAATCTGATTTTGGCAATGACCATAACAGGATGGACTTATTATGCAAGAATTAGCCGGTCATTAGTGCTTTCCATAAAAAATAATACATATATAGAGCAGGCAAGACTGGGAGGCGCTAATAATTTCCGGATTATGACAGGTTATATTATTCCAAATGTCATGCCTTCGCTGTTAGTAAATATTACGCAGGATATTGGAAGTAAACTTTTGACCATTGCAGGTCTTTCCCTGCTGGGGCTTGGTTCCCAGCCACCTACACCGGAGTGGGGATATATGCTGTCTGAGGGAAAAGACTATATGTATTCGGCACCCTGGATGCTTATGGCACCTGGTATTGTTATTTTAATAAATGTAATCATATTTAATTTACTTGGAGACAGTATTCAGGATCTGATGAATCCGAAAAGAAAAAATTAAGAATGTTTACTCTTTAAAATAAAGAGTTGAACATAGATTATAGTTTAACAACAGGAGGAGAAATAAAAAATGAGAAAACGGTTAGTATCTTTATTGTTTGCAGGAATTATGGCATGCAGCGTAATAGGAAGCGGTGTTACTACATTTGCAGCCGAAAATGACAGTCACATTAATCTGGCACTTTTCACCTACATCGAGGCATGGATCCTGCAACAGACTGGTGCGGATGGAATCTTACACGCTGTGGTGTAGGAGAAACTCTTGTGACTGTAAATGAAAATATGGAAATTGTAGGACAGTTAGCTGATGAGTGGGAGCAGGTTGATGATACAACTTATCGTTTTCATATCCGCCAGGGAGTAAAATTCAGCAATGGTACCGAGCTGACACCAGAGATCGTAAAGGATTCTATCCAGAGATCTATTGATAATAACTCTCGTGGAGGAGATCTTAAAATTGCAAACATCGAAGTAGATGGAGAGAATGTAGTATTTACTACAGATGGTGCATACAGTGCTTTTGTTTCACAGCTTACAGAGCCGATGACAGTTATTGTAGACACCACAGCTGATACAAGCAATTATGATACTATGCCAATCTGTACAGGACCTTATGCAGTGTCTGAGTATGTATCTGAAGAGAAGATTGAGCTTGTGGCAAATGAGAACTACTGGGATGGAGCACCGGAAATCAAGAGCATTACTGTAAAGAATATCGGAAGTGATACAAAGGTAGATGCAATGCTTTCCGGAGATATTGACCTTGCACAGGGACCGGATGCAACAGCTCTTAATCGTGTGGAAAATAATGACGATATCAACATTGTAAAAGTAACCGGAACAAGAGAGAATGATTTCGAATTAAACTGCCGCGAGGGAAATCCCCTTTCTGATAAGAACCTTCGTCTTGCACTGTCCTATGCAGTAGATCGTGATGTTGTAGCACAGGTAGCAGGAAATGGTTATTCTTCTCCAATCAGCACAGCATTCCCGCCATCTGTAGGATACGATTCTGAAGATGTAAACGGACAGGTTTATGATCTGGATAAGGCAAAAGAATGCCTTGAGGCAGCAGGCTACAGCGATTCTGACGGAGATGGAATTGTGGATAAGGATGGAGAGAATCTGTCCCTTACAATTTCTATTGCCAATGGTTCTTCAACAGCAGTAAGTGAGACTTTACAGGATATGTGGAAGCAGATCGGAGTTGATGTACAGATTGAAATGCTGGAGAATGTAAGTGACAAACGTGCTTCTGGTGATTTCGATATGCTGGTATCTCCAAACTGGCAGACTGTAAATGCTGGTGATGGTCAGAAATATCTTATGAACCGCTGGTCTGATGGAGGAAGTGACAATTACAGCGGATATCACAGTGATGAATTCCAGTCTGTTCTGGATAAACTGGATGCTGCATTTACTCAGGAGGACCGTGTAAGCGCATTTGTAGAAGCCCAGCAGATCCTGGCAGATGATGCCCCGGCAATCTGGATGTATGCAAATGATAACGTGACTCTTGTAAACAGTAAACTTGAGAATGTAACAGTATTCCCAATTGACTATTATCTTGTAACAAACAAGTGGACATTAGCTGAATAATTATGGATATTCTGAATATTGAGAACTGTACGATTCGCTATCAGGAGCAGGAAGCGGCAGTAGAGCATGTTTCTCTTTCTGTAGGAGAGCAGGAAATCGTCAGTATCGTAGGTGAAAGTGGAAGTGGAAAAACAACTTTAATTCGTGCTATTCTCGGAATTTTACCTCCTGGCGGGACAGTGACAGAGGGGAAAATCTTATTTCAGGGAAAAAATATTTTGGAATTAGATGAGACGTCTTTACAAAAGCTCCGGGGAACGGAAATTGCAATGATCTTTCAGGATGTTGGAGCATCATTGGATCCCATACGGATTGTAGAGTCTCAATATCGGGAATCTATTCTAGCGCACAGGAAAATGGCAAAGGCTGACTGTCGGTCACTGGAAAAAGAAATGCTGGCAAAAATGCATCTGACAGATCCGGAACGTGTAATGGTATCTTATCCTTTTGAGCTTTCCGGCGGGATGAAACAGCGTGTTGGAATTGCAATGTCAATGACTGCAAGACCAAGACTTCTTCTTGCAGATGAGCCTACTTCTGCATTGGATGTGACAATTCAGGCAGAAGTGGTACGAGAAATGAAGAAGCTTCGGGAGCAGTATGAAACTGCAATTATTCTTGTGACACATAACATGGGAGTTGCTTCTTACATTTCAGATAAGATCGGTGTGATGTGCAAGGGTGAGCTGGTGGAATTTGGAAAAAGAGATGATGTGATCTTTCATCCGAAGCACGAATACACCAAAAAACTTCTGGCGGCAGTGCCAAGGCTGGAGGGAAAACGATTTGCAAAATGATACGATTCTCCTGGAAGTGAAAAATCTGAATAAGACATTTCCAGTGAAAAAAGAAAAATTATATGCAGTAAGTGATGTTAGTTTTTCCCTCAAAAAAGGTGAATGCCTGGGGATTGTGGGTGAAAGTGGATGCGGGAAAAGTACAGTGGCGAGAATGATTGCTGGTATCATACCTGTTTCGGGTGGAGAAGTACTGCTGGAAGGGGAAGCTTACATGAACCTGAAGGGCAGTGAAAAAAGACGTTTCCGCCGAAACATTCAGATGGTTTTCCAGGATCCTTTAAGTTCATTCAGTCCAAGAATGAAAGTTGGCACTTATCTTATGGAATCCAGGAGAAACTTTGATGGGATCAGTAAAGAAAATGGTCTTAAGGAAGCGCGCAAACTGCTTCTGGAAGTAGGTCTTCCGGAAGATTTTGTGAATCGTTATCCACATGAGCTTTCGGGTGGTCAGCTGCAGCGTGTGGCTATTGCCAGGGCCATTTCTATTCAGCCTAAACTACTGATCTGTGATGAAGCGACAGGTGCACTGGATGTTTCCATACAGAACCAGATTGCGAAGCTGCTGGTAAAGCTGGTGGAAGAAAAGCAGATCAGCTGTCTGTTTATTGGGCATGACCTGGCACTGGTAAGGAGTGTAAGTCAGAGAATCGCAGTTATGTATCTGGGAAGAATTGTGGAAATTCTGGAGAGTGAGACGCTTGCTGCAAAAGCAGTACATCCATATACGAAAATGCTGCTTGGTTCTGTTTTTGATGTATATTGCGATCAGAATGAGGAAATTGCAGCTGCAAAGGGAGAGCCTCCAAGTCCTCTTGAAGTGCAAAAGGGCTGTGCTTTTGCCGGGCGCTGCAACTGGTGCAGGGAGAAATGTAAAGAAGAACTGCCTCTTTTGCAGGAGATTGAGCCAGGACATAAGGTTGCCTGTTTTCAATTTATGAAATAAAATACTGCTCTGAGCAGCAAAAGCTGTCTGGTAGATGCCAGGCAGCTTTTTTGAGGTGGAATAAAGTTAATTCCATGCTCGAAGCAGTTTTGTACCATTTAAGATTTGTTCCAGAAGATATAGAGCACCTGTACATCCAATGTAAGTTTTGGGAATGACATGGATATATCCGGAACCTGGATTGGCAGTTTCAATGCCAAAAATGTTGTCGCTGTAAGTGTTCAATTCTACGATTGTGTTTGCACCAGCAAGAAGGATAACATTATTTACAGAGGCAATATCCTGTTCCAGTGCGTCTTCACAATGAAGCTCATGAAGCTTTTCCTGAATCAGATTTTCCGTGTGGCATTGTAAATAAAGTGGATGGATGACTTTGGGCTTAATGCCTAAATAACCGGAAAGATAATCCACATATCCTCTTAGAACGGATGGTTCGCCTTCCGCGGCATAGCGAAGATCCTTTGGGAAGCCTTTATTTCCCATATTATGTGCAATGAAATAGAAAGCGCGCGAACGGCTTTCTTCAATATAATCTAATGCAGGTTCACAATTTGTTCCGAGCAAAGAGGAAATCCCCCGGACAAATTCTTCGGTGAGGTCAAAACCGATTGGCATTCCTCCGGTCTCGTAAACTGGTATGGGAAAATGGCTGCGGAGATATTCGGCTGTTTTTTTACAACGCTCCGGGCAGAGTATAATATTGGCGTCTGCCTGAGCAATTGTACGAAAATCAGTTATGGGACAATTCATACCAGCTGCTACATGAACAGAGATTCCGCAAAGCTTCAGTAATTTGGTGATTTCCTTTAAACCGCCTTCCGGGAATTTCTCATGTGCATCAAAACCAAAAAGGTTAATAGATGGAATTTTGGAGGCTTTTTTATTGGTGCAAGGTTTATCACATAACAATTCCATCAGGCGAACGGTTGCTTCGTCGTATCCGATCATAGAATTTTCTGATAAGCCAGGGGATTCGATAAAAAGGTGTGGAATTCCAAATTCTTTGCTGATGGCATCCAGTTCCGGCTCCAGTGCTTCGCCGAGGAGAGAAGTACCGGGAGTCTGGATTACTGTGAATAAGTCATAACTTCTTTCTGAAAACAGATCGTTTAATGCGCGATGAAGTTGTTCGGCGGTCCCGAAAATATAATCAGAATAGCGGAGATTGGTAGCTGGTATGCGAGGACTGCCGATGCAAAACTGGCTGCGAAGCAACCGGTCATCCATAGCATCTTCCAGTCGAAGCTCATCACCAAGAGTCCATAGATTGGATCTTCGAATCAAAGAATCAACACCACTAAAGGTATAGTAGGTTTTACAGCCAATAGGACCATTTAGGAGAACCAGGTTGTTTTGGATCCCTTCGCATGCAGAGATAACACCCGCAATGTGATCAGGGACAGCGTTTCTCAAATAATGATTTGTCATTTTTCCATCGTCCTTCCAAAGTGTTTTCAAATAAACGGATCCATTTTGCAGCACAATCTGTTCCAGTAAAGAAACCTGTGCTGATATCCCGTGCAAGATTTACGGTGCAGATTTCATCAGGTATGAAAGCCTGTCCCATAAAATCATTCAGGATAATAAGATCTGGCTTTTGTTTTGCAATAGAAGTAAATAATGTATTTTGTGCATTTTCCCAGTCCGCTGAGAATTGATGCTTCCAATCTGCAACGCTGTCTTCTTTACTTCCGATAAGGATAGAATCCAATACATCCAAATCCAGATCATGAGCCAATTCAAGAATCCAATCAATGCTATTGTTCTTTAAGAATAAAATTACTTTTTTCCCTTTATACAAAAGTTTGAGGTTGTTAATAGTTTGGGTGTATTGAATGCGGTTTTCTAAAATTACCTGTTCTGTTTCTTTTTCTTTTCCATAAAGTTTTCCTATTTTGCGAAGCCAGGAGGCTGTTTGGGAAAATCCCCTGGGAAGCTCGTTGCAAAGAAAACGGCAACCATATTTTTCTTCAAATATTTTTTGCAGTTCATGTCCTAGTTTATCATAGCGTGCCATGATCGAATAAGGCGCTTTTAAAAAATTATGGATGTTCTTCATTGATTCTGCGCAGATAAAGCGACAGTTGATTCGGATTCCTATTCTTTTAAATATTTCCTGCAGATTCATAAAAGTACGATCTGTCTGAGAAGAAATTGTATGTTCATAGACAAGATTGATGCAATCAGGTTCTGGCTTTACGTTCGGATCAACAGCTTGAAGAGCAAGCGTTTTGTAGCAAAGTGCCATTCCTTCGTTATAGTCACCGGCTTCGATTCCGTCAGTATGAATAATATACATATCGACACCAAGACTTTTTAATTCTTTTTGAAGTGGAACCAGGTCATCGCCACTCATGCCTGGAATACAGGAAGTGACAGTGATAATATTGCGGATTCCGCGTTTCACCATTTGAAAAGCTTTACGCCGTGTCTGTTCTACACCACCGTATACGGCTTCGTTTATGGTGATATCAGTATTCTCAAACTGTCTTGGAACAAAGGCCGGGTAAAGGATTCCGCGTTCATACAATCCTCTTCGTCCGTAGCTGGTAAAACCGTTAATGGCATACCAGGTGCAGCTTTTGGGAGCATGTCCGAGAATTGCGGCATCTTTGATATGAACCGCCAGATCGATAGCACCACGATAAGCACAGCCATATAGCGGAACTCTGCTAAAAGGATCAGATAAAGCTCTCTTTTTCGTGGCAGAAGGCTGTGCGGGAACAGCAGGAATCACGGGAGCAGATGTATGTTTGGAAATTGTAGTGGTAGTGTGGGATAGTCTTTCCCCACGCATAAAAAGCTCCATCTGCTCTTCAGATAAAGGGGCAGCGGCATAAAGAACAGGCTGCGTTTGTAATTTTTGTGCAAGCTCCAGAAAAATATTAGCTTCGGCACTTTTGGGGGATTTTTCAACCAGAGTCATTGCTTCTTTTTCTGCCTGGGTAAAAAGATTACTTCTGGGAATTTCTGCAAGAATTGGAAGATTGACAGCATTGGTAAAGTCTTCTACATATTTGCGATCATCACCGACTCCGCGGCTGTTATAGATGATCCCGGCAATCTGTCTGCCCTGGGGATTAAGATTCTTTATTCCGCACAGAATGTTATTTGCAGCATAAATAGACATAGATTCCCCACTTGTTACAAGAACTACTGCATCGGCATATTGTTTGCGGACAGGAACCGCAAAACCGCCACAGACAACATCTCCTAATACATCATATATGACCTGGTCATATTTTTCTATGGCGTGGTATTTGTTTAAAAAATCAAATGCAGTCAGAATTCCCCGGCCTGCACAGCCCATTCCTGGTCTGGGACCGCCTGCTTCTATGCAACCAGTGTCAAGAAAACCTGGTATTAATACATCTGCCAGGTTTTGTTCATCTTCAGGAGTGTTTAGAAGATAATCGAGGATAGTTGTGATTTTTTGCCCATGGTGTAGAAGACGGGTTGAGTCGTGCTTGGGATCACATCCTATTTGAAGTACTTTACTGTTGCAGACTGCTAAGGCTGCGGTCAGATTCGCACTTATTGTGGATTTCCCAATCCCTCCCTTTCCATAAACTGCAATTTGCATATTGGTCCTCCTCATTATGAAATTCCAAATTACCTTTGATAATGGCATTGGAGACTGTTATTACTTGCTGGAAAAATTTTTAACGACGTTTTTTTCGTAATCTACAGATAAAAATCCTTCACATAATCCATCCGTGCGCTCATATTAGAAAACATAGCATCTACCAGTGTGATGGCGGCCATGGATTCTACTACTACAACGGCACGGGGGACGATTACCGGATCATGGCGGCCTTTGATCTCAATAGAGATATCTTCTCCGGTTGTAGTAACTGTCTGCTGTGGCTGTGCGATAGATGGAGTTGGCTTAACGTGGGCGCGGAGAAGGATTTCACTGCCGTCGCTGATCCCGCCTAAAATTCCACCGGAATGATTGGTGTTTTTTACGATTCTGCCGTTTTCCATATGGAAGCCATCGTTATTCTCGGAACCCCTCATAGTGGAAACCTTGGCACCGTCACCAATCTCTACTGCCTTTACGGCTCCAATAGACATCAGTGCCTGAGCAAAGGCTGCATCAAGCTTACCGAAAACAGGATCTCCGATTCCGGCAGGAACACCGTTTATACGACACTCAATGACACCACCTGCACTGTCATTCTTTCGCATACAGCTCTCTAGATATTTGATCGCATTTTTGGCAGCAACCATATCCGGCATATAGAAGGAGTTTTCTTTGATTACCTCTGGGTGGTAGGTCTGACAGGAAACAGGTCCGATGGAGCTGGTATAAGCCTGCAGAGTGATGCCAAGCTCCTTCAAGATTTTTGCTGCAATAGCACCTGCAGCAACTCTGCCGATGGTTTCACGTCCGGAGGAACGTCCGCCGCCTCTGTAGTCCCGGATACCATATTTGCTGTCAAAGCCAAAATCAGCATGTCCCGGCCGGTATGTATTTGCAATATTTCCATAATCATGGGAACGCTGATCTTTATTGCGTACGATCATGGAGATCGGGGTTCCGGTGGTCTGTCCTTCAAACACTCCGGAGAGGATTTCTACTTCGTCACCTTCATTACGGGCAGTAGTATAGCGGCTTTGTCCGGGTTTTCTCCGGTCAAGATAAGCCTGTATATCTGTTTCTGTAAGGAAAAGACCTGCGGGAACACCATCCACTACAGCTCCAAGCGCTTTTCCATGGGATTCTCCCCAGGTAGTAACCGTGAATTTTTTTCCAAATGTTGACTGACTCATAGGCATAAATCCTTTCTGCTGCTGATCATGGTGCTCAATATGTTTTTTAGCAGCTTAACTGTATCGAATTAAAGTATAAATGTGTCTTTAAAGACATTATAGCGAAATGCAAAAAATTTGTAAACCGAATCTATTAGAATTGACAAAATTTCCTGTACAAATTATAATGGAAAATGTATTTTTTGAGAAACAAGAGATGGAAGGAGTGCAGTTTGTGGTAAGGATTTTTAAGACGATAGAGGGTGCGATCCATCAGATCCAGGAACCACAGGAGGATTGCTGGATTGCGATGACCAATCCCACTGCCACTGAGATCTTTGAAATGTCCGAAAGGTTCGGGATAGAAGTAGATGATCTTCGGGCACCTCTGGATGAGGAGGAACGTTCCCGTATCGAGGTAGAAGATAATTACACTCTGATCCTTGTAGATGTTCCTATGATCGAGGAACGCAATGACAAAGACTGGTATGGCACTATTCCCCTTGGTATTATCGTTACCAAGAAGATGATCTTTACGGTATGTCTGGAAGATACTCAGGTACTCACCAGATTTATGGAGGGAAGGGTACGTAACTTTTTTACCTATATGAAAACCAGATTCATTTTGCAGATCCTGTACCGCAATGCCACTATGTACCTGCATTATCTGCGTATTATAGATAAGAAAAGTGAACAGGTGGAGGAGAAGCTCCACATGTCCACCCGTAATCAGGAACTGATGGAACTGTTGGAACTGGAGAAATCCCTGGTTTATTTTACTACATCTCTTCGGTCGAACGAGGTAGTACTGGAGAAGCTTCTGAAGGTAGAGAGCATTAAGCAGTACCCAGAGGATACGGATCTTCTGGAAGATGTTATCATTGAGAATAAACAGGCAATCGAGATGGCCAATATATACAGCGGTATCTTAAGCAGCATGATGGGTACTTTTGCCTCGGTTATTTCCAATAACCTGAATGTGGTTATGAAGGTTTTGTCCGTTATCACGATTGTAATGAGTATTCCCACTATTGTGTTCAGTGCATATGGAATGAACCTGAGCCCTTCGGGAATGCCGTTTTCTGCTGACAAATGGGGATTTTTAGTGGTGATATTGCTGTCCATACTGGTGAGTATTGTGGCAGCTGTGATTCTGTCCAAGAAGAAATTTTTCTGAGTAGGAGGATTACATGAAATTTATTGATAAGCTGGAACGAAAATTTGGAAGATTTGGTATTCCCAATCTCACAATTTACATGATTGTATGCTATGTGATCGGTTATGCACTGATGATCGTGAATCCAGGCATACTGAACTGGCTGAGCCTGGAACCAGCGTATATTCTGCGGGGACAGGTATGGAGACTGGTAACCTGGGTACTGTATCCACCGAGCACTTCCGGAGTATTATGGTTTGCAATTGCAGTTCTGTTCTTTTATTATCCAATTGGAACTTCTCTGGAGCGGACGATTGGAACTTTTAAATATACGTTGTATATTCTTTCGGGCGTGATATTTACAATTTTGGGAGCGTTTATTCTGTATTTCCTTCTCGGAGGAAATGTTCTGGTAGGAAACGTATTTTCTACTTATTATATCAGTCTGTCCACATTCCTTGCATATGCAATGTGTTATCCGGATATGCAGGTTCTGCTTATGTTTATCATTCCGGTGAAGATGAAGTGGATGGCAATTTTTTATGTGGTGATTGTTGTATATGAAATGATTCAGTACGTTATGGCAGGTGCATGGTATCTGGTGATCCCGATTGTGGCTTCACTGTTGAATTTCATTATTTTTTACTTTGGAACAAAGGATTTCAGCCGGTATAACCCGAAGGAGATCCACAGAAGAAATGAATTCCGCAGAGCAATGGAACCCCAGGGACGTATGAAATCAGGCAGCGGCAGTGTGACCAAGCACAAATGCGCGATTTGCGGACGTACTGAGCTTGATGATCCTAATCTGGAATTTCGTTTTTGTTCCAGATGCAATGGAAATTATGAGTATTGCCAGGATCATCTTTTTACACATACACATGTGAAATGAAATTAATGTAATTGTTAACCGGTAACATCGCATGGCTGCTGTGAACGATGTGGGCAGCAGCCAGCAAATGACTGAAAAGACAGAGGGAAAGACTGCTTATGAAGAGAACAAAAATTATCTGTACTATGGGACCAGCATCCAGTAAGAAAAATACTTTAAGAGCTATGATGCGTGCCGGAATGGATATTGCACGTTTTAATTTTTCCCATGGTTCTCATGAAGAACACAGGGGAAGAGTAGACATGGTCAAAAACCTACGGGAAGAACTGAATATTCCGGTTGCCCTGCTTCTTGATACAAAGGGACCGGAGATCCGTACCAAGCTTCTTAAGGATCATAAGAAGATTACATTGGAGGCTGGAAGCGAATTTACACTTACTACCGGTGATATAGAGGGAGATGAGACCAGAGTCGCCATCACATATGAAAATCTTTACAAAGATGTGAAAAAAGGCGGTAAAATCCTGATTGATGATGGTCTGATCGAACTGGAGATTGAGAATATTAAGAATGGGGATATTGTCTGCCGTGTCTTAAACGGCGGCGAGCTTGGAGAGCGCAAAGGAATCAATGTTCCTTATGTGAATGTGAAGCTTCCGGGAATTACAGAGCAGGATAAAGATGATATTCTGTTTGGAATTACACAGGAGTTTGACTATATTGCAGCTTCTTTTGTCCGTGATGCAAAAGCGATTAAAGAAATCCGTCAGCTTTTGGATGAAAATGGCGGACATGATATTGGAATCATTGCCAAAATCGAGAATGCCGAAGGTGTTGAAAATATTGATGAGATCATCAAGGCTGCAGATGGTATTATGGTTGCCAGAGGTGATCTTGGTGTGGAGATTCCTCCTAGTGAGGTTCCTTATATCCAGAAAATGATCATCCGCAAGTGCAATGAGAACTATGTTCCGGTTATTACTGCTACCCAGATGTTGGATTCCATGATTCGCAATCCACGTCCTACAAGAGCAGAGGTGGCAGACGTTGCCAATGCTATTTACGACGGTACAGATGCTATTATGCTTTCCGGTGAGACTGCAGCTGGTAAATATCCGCTGGAAGCACTGAAGATGATGGTGGAGATTGCACAGACCACAGAGCCTCACCTGAATTATGAGGATTATACCCATAACCGCAATATGTGTGGTGAGAGCAGAGTGTCCAGCGCTGTGGGACTGGCAGCAGTGCAGACTGCAAGAGATCTGAAGGCCAAGGCCATTGTGACTCCTACCTTTGGAGGAAGAACAGCCAGACTGATTTCCAATTTCCGGCCGGAAGCTCCTATTTATGCTGTTACTCCCAATGATACGATTCTGCATAGACTTCAGCTTGTATGGGGCGTTACACCGTTGAAAGGATACGAGAAGGATTCCACAGAGCATATTATTTCCCAGGCCATGAGCGTTGTCCGCAGAAAGCGGCTTGCAAAGAAAGGAGACCTGATCGTATTTACGGTTGGAGATCCTGCTACCAATATGACCCGGGAAGGTGCTGTAACAAATATGCTGCATGTGATTGAAGCCAAATAAAGCTGTCACAGGCTCTGACTTGTGACAACAGAAAAATTACTTTTTAAGAGCAGCGAGTGCTGTATTTTACAAACGAGGAGAAACTATTATGAAAAAGACACCTTTTGTAACACTGGAGAAGGTACAGGAAATTGCCGGAAAATATCCTACCCCATTTCATCTTTATGATGAGAAAGGAATCCGGGAGAATGCACAGGCTTTGAAGGAAGCTTTTGCATGGAACAAAGGCTTTAAGGAGTTTTTTGCAGTAAAGGCAACCCCGAATCCATTCCTGATCAAGATTCTGCAGGAATATGGCTGCGGATGTGACTGCTCATCCATGACAGAACTGATGCTTTCCAAAGCTATCGGGTGTAAGAAGGGAGACATTATGTTTTCCTCCAACGACACTCCGGATAAAGAGTTTAAATATGCAGATGAGATTGGTGGAATTATCAATCTTGATGACATCACTCATATTGAGAGTGTAGAGAAAGCTGTTGGAAAGATTCCGGAGATTATCAGCTGCCGTTATAATCCTGGCGGAGTGTTCAAAATCAGCAACGATATTATGGATAATCCCGGGGATGCAAAATATGGCATGACTACGGAGCAGATTTTTGATGCATTCCGTATCCTGAAGAGTAAGGGCGCCAGGGAGTTTGGAATTCATGCATTTCTTGCCAGCAATACAGTGACGAATGATTACTACCCGATGCTTGCGAAGGTTATGTTTGAACTTGCTGTGAAGCTTCAGAAGGAGACTGGGGCGCATATTAAATTCATCAATCTTTCCGGTGGTATTGGTATTCCTTATCGCCCGGAGCAGACTCCAAACGATATTCGTGCAATTGGAGAGGGTGTACGCAAGGTATATGAAGAAGTTCTGGTTCCGGAAGGAATGGGAGATGTAGCTATTTATACAGAACTTGGACGCTTCATGATGGGACCTTATGGCTGCCTGGTAACAAAAGCGATTCATGAGAAGCACACTCACAAAGAGTATATCGGTGTGGATTCCTGCGCAGTAAACCTTATGAGGCCAGCTATGTACGGTGCTTATCATCATATTACTGTTCTTGGAAAAGAGGATCAGGTTTGCGATCACCTGTATGATATCACAGGATCTCTTTGCGAGAATAATGATAAGTTTGCAATTGATCGTTATCTTCCGAAGATTGATATGGGAGATTATCTGGTGATTCATGATACTGGCGCACATGGTTTTTCCATGGGATATAATTACAATGGCAAATTGAAATCTGCGGAGATCCTTCTTCACGAAGATGGAAGCTTCGATATGATCCGTCGCGCCGAGACTTCAAGAGATTACTTTGCAACTTTCGACTGCTTCCCGATTTTTGAGAAAATGTTGGAGGATGAAGACCGGGCGTAATTACTTATGAGTAAGATAAAAACAGTTTGATGCGTTTGGCTTGCAGACTGTGTAAATGAAAAGAGGAACCGCTGAGATGCTGGCGGATCCTCTTTTACTATTTTTACTATATAGAAAGAATTTCTTTGGAACAGTTGGGGATTGATGGTCAAAAGTATGAACCCACGAGGCAAATGCAGGGCAAATTTTTGACAACACTTGACATTTGTTTAAATCCTGAGCAACAAAAAATCCCGTAAAATCAAGCAATTGACGGGATTTATATAACTTATGAAATATTAAAAAGTGCCGGCAGTGGGACTTGAACCCACACGTAGTTGCCTACAACAGATTTTGAGTCTGCCTCGTCTGCCATTCCGACATGCCGGCGGTTGAACAATTGATATAATAGCACATTATAAAAATAAAGTAAAGATGAAATTATGAAAAGTTTATAAATTTTTGAGGCAGAATATTGATATTCATACATGGAAATGCTAAAGTATTTAACAGTTGACAGAAAATGGAGGAAATGCCAATGAATATTGACCATAAAAAACCAGAGAACCGGCCATTGTACATTTTTGCACTGATAGCGGTTGGGGTGATCCTTTTCCTGAACATATTTGCCATTCCTGCCATGCAGGAACGCTCTGTGGAGAAGACCGACTATAGTACATTTCTCAGCAATGTAGAGCGTGGAAATGTATCCAAGGCAGAGGTGCAGGACGATTATATCTATTATGTAGTCAGAAAGAACGGCGAGGACGTGGTGTGCAAGACTGTACGTATGGATGATCCAGACCTTGTAAGCCGCCTTTATGAAGCCGGAACCAGTATGGAAGCAGTGGAGCCTCAGAAGCAGTCCATCTTTCTCAGTCTGGTGATCGGATATGTGATTCCAATCGTAATCTTTGTTTTCCTTGGGAGATGGCTGAGTAAAAAGATGATGAGCTCTATGGGCGGAGGCCCTGGCGGAGCAATGTCCTTTGGAAAAAGCAATGCCAAAGTATATGTGAAGTCTTCTACAGGAATTAAATTTACAGATGTGGCAGGTGAGGACGAGGCGAAAGAGCTTCTTACGGAAATTGTAGATTATCTTCACAATCCACAGAAATACACGGAGATTGGAGCATCCATGCCCAAGGGCGCCCTTCTTGTAGGACCTCCGGGTACAGGTAAGACATTGCTCGCCAAGGCAGTTGCAGGAGAAGCAGAAGTACCGTTTTTCTCTATTTCCGGTTCGGAATTTGTGGAAATGTTTGTGGGTATGGGTGCTGCCAAGGTTCGTGATCTGTTTAAGCAGGCAAATGAGAAGGCACCTTGTATTGTATTTATTGATGAGATTGATACCATTGGTAAGAAACGTGACAGCGGAAGCTTCACAGGTGGAAACGATGAACGTGAGCAGACATTAAACCAGCTGCTTACAGAGATGGATGGATTTGACGGCTCCAAGGGAGTTGTGATCCTGGCTGCTACCAACCGTCCGGATTCCCTGGACCCGGCCCTCCTGCGTCCGGGACGTTTTGACAGACGTATTCCGGTAGAACTTCCGGATCTGAAAGGACGTGAGGAAATCCTGAAAGTCCATGCCAGAAAGATCAAAATCGCAGACAGTGTCCGTTTCGATGAAATTGCCAAGGCAGCAGCCGGCGCTTCCGGTGCAGAGCTTGCCAATGTTGTAAATGAGGCAGCTCTTCGTGCTGTCCGTGACGGCAGGAAGTTTGCTACCCAGGCTGACTTTGAGGAGAGTATTGAGGTAGTTATCGCTGGTTATCAGAAGAAAAACCGGGTGCTTTCCAATAAGGAAAAACTGATCGTATCCTATCATGAGGTGGGACATGCACTTGTGGCGGCGAAACAGACGGATTCTGCTCCGGTTCACAAGATTACCATTATTCCCCGTACCTCAGGCGCTCTTGGATACACCATGCAGGTGGATGAGCAAGAGCACTTCCTGATGTCAAAGGAAGAACTGGAGAATAAGATTGCTACATTTACTGGGGGACGTGCTGCTGAAGAACTGATTTTCCACAGTGTTACAACTGGCGCGTCGAATGATATCGAGCAGGCTACCAAGATTGCCAGAGGCATGATTTCACGCTATGGCATGAGCGATGAGTTCGATATGGTTGCGATGGAAAGTATGAGCAATCAGTATCTGGGCGGTGATTCAAGTCTTAGCTGCTCCTTTGAAACACAGACACTTCTGGACAAAAAGGTAGTAGAGCTGGTACGAAGACAGCATGAGAAGGCCTATAAGATTCTTGAGGATAATATTGAGAAGCTTCATGAACTGGCGAAATATCTGTATGAGCATGAAACAATCACAGGCGAGGAATTTATGAAGATTTTAAATGATCCGTCGAAGTCTCTTACGGCCAGTGCAGAGTAAAAAAGCATTTTTGTATTATTTGACTGGATTTTGTGGCAATAAAGAGAACCGCATTGCCGGATATATAAAATAAGGGACAGCAGAAAAAGATTAGATGCTCTTTAAACAGATTTTGGTTATTTCCCTTGTCTGTTTAAAGAGTATCCGGTCAAACATCTGCTGTCTCTTGTGTTTTGAGGGAGATTCGGATATAATAACAAATATGGGCTGCAAAAGGGAGGAGTGTTTCCATGAATTGTCAGACAGCAGAGAGTATGGTAAACCGATACATTGAGCATGATTTATCTGTAGATGAACTGGAGGATTTTCTGGAACATGTGGAGAATTGTCCGTCCTGTTACGACGAGTTGGAAACTTATTTTATTGTTCATGCTGCCATGCAGCAGCTGGATGAGGAGAGCAGAGATTCCTCATTGGATCTTCGGGAGCTTCTGGAAGAAGATATTCGTAAATCCAAGCATTATATACTGAAGATGAGATTCCGCCGCGCGCTGAGTGGAATGGGATTCTGTGCGTTGATTGCCGGACTGGGTGGATTTTTGATTTATATTATTATGCAGGTATTATAGGAAACACGGTACAGGAGGCTTATATGTGTGAGAAAATTTTACTGATAGATGGTCACAGTATTTTAAACAGGGCATTTTACGGACTTCCGGATCTGACTAATTCAGAAGGTCTGCATACAGGTGCTGTTTATGGCTTTTTAAATATCCTGTTTAAAGTGCTGGGAGAAGAGAAACCGGAATATCTGGCAGTGGCATTTGACAGAAGTGAGCCGACTTTTCGCCATGCGAAATATCCGGAATACAAAGGTACACGTAAGCCCATGCCGCAGGAACTAAAGGAACAGATCCCGCTTTTGAAAGAGATGCTTGAAAAGATGGGAATCGCCACAGTTTCCCTTGCTGGTTTCGAAGCAGACGATATTCTTGGTACGCTGGCGAAAAAGGGTGAAGAAAAAGGCCTGGATGTAATCATTCTTTCCGGTGACCGTGATCTTTTACAGCTGGCGACTAAAAAAACTATGATCCGTCTGCCCAGGACTGCAAAAGGGCAGACTGTTATAGAAGACTATAAGGAAGACCAGGTGCAGGAACGTTATCTGGTTTCTCCTGCCCAGATCATAGAATTGAAGGCTCTTATGGGTGATCCTGCCGACAATATTCCTGGAATTCCAGGTGTCGGAGAGAAGACAGCTATTAGGCTGCTTGTAGAATATGGCTCCATAGAAAATGCTTTTTCCCATGTGGAAGAAATTTCACAAAAGCGGGCCAGAGAATCTTTGAGGGAAAATTACCAGATGGCTCAGCTGAGTAAGGAGCTTGCAACCATTTGTACAAACAGCCCAATAGAATTTGAACAGGAGAAATTCCAGTTAGGAAATGTTTTTACAAAGGAATCCTACGAGCTGTGCAGAAAACTGGATTTCCGGAATTTTCTGCTGAAATTTGATCCGGCTGAAGTGAATGAAAATACAATGGAACAGGATTTTTTCACCTGCAATGATCTGGAGGGCTGTGAGGCACTTTTTGAAAAAGCGGGACAGGCAGAAGCTGTGGGAATAGCGCTTCTCTGGGATAAAGAAGGCGTCTATGGAGCTGGTCTGGCATTAGGGGAAGATGAAATGTATTACGTTCCTGTGGAGGGAATGGTAACAGCAGCTTATTTAAGTGATAAAATCGGGAGGCTGGGGAAGCATACCACAGTTTGCTCCATGGACGTAAAAACCATGCTCAAGCGTGCTGATCTAACACCCGATGCAAACGTATTTGACTGTGGCATTGCAGCTTATCTTCTGAATCCTTTGAAAAGTACTTACACTTATGAAGAGCTTGCAAGAGATTATCTGGATGGGAAGCTTCTTCCGGGAAAAGAAGAACTTCTGGGAAAAATATCCCTGAAAAAGGCCTGGGAGGAGGATATGCCGGAACTGGAACATCTGGCATGCTATATGGCGTATACCGCTTTTGCCACCAGAGCCCCCCTGAAAGCGAAGCTTCAGGAAACAGGTATGTGGAAGGTATATACAGAGATTGAACTTCCTCTTGTATTTACATTAGATTCCATGGAAAAATGGGGAATCGAAGTAAAAGGAGAAGAATTGAAAAATTATGGCGAAAAGCTGACTGTCCGCATTCATGAACTGGAAAAACTGATCTGGCAGCAGGCAGGAGAAGAATTTAATATCAATTCTCCGAAACAGCTGGGTGTGATCCTTTTTGAAAAAATGGCGATTCCAGGAGGAAAGAAAACGAAGACCGGCTACTCTACATCCGCAGATATATTAGAGAAACTGGCATCAGAGAATCCAATCGTAAATGATATTTTGGAATATCGTCAGCTTACAAAGTTGAAATCCACTTATGCAGACGGCCTTGGAGCCGTGATCGAGAAGGATGGAAGGATCCATTCCACTTTTAACCAGACCATAACTGCCACTGGCAGAATCAGCAGTACAGAGCCAAACCTTCAGAATATTCCGGTCCGCATGGAACTTGGAAGACTGATCCGCAAAGTGTTTGTACCGGAAGCTGGATTTGTATTCCTGGATGCTGATTACTCACAGATTGAGCTGCGTGTTCTTGCTCACATGTCCGGGGATGAGAAGCTGATCAAGGCTTACAGGGAGGCGGAAGATATTCACCGACTGACAGCGTCTCAGGTCTTTCATATTCCGCTTGAGGAGGTCACTCCTCTGCAAAGACGAAATGCCAAGGCGGTGAATTTTGGTATTGTATATGGTATCAGCTCTTTTGGTCTTAGCCAGGATCTTAGCATTACAAGAAAAGAGGCTGCCGCTTATATCCAGAAATATTTTGAGACCTATCCAAGCATAAAGGGATTTCTGGATGGACTTGTGGAGCAGGGAAAAGAAAAAGGCTATGTTTCCACTATGTTTGGCAGAAAAAGGCCGGTTCCGGAACTGAAATCCAGCAATTTTATGCAGAGATCCTTTGGCGAGCGTGTTGCCATGAACTCGCCAATTCAGGGAACTGCTGCAGATATAATCAAAATTGCCATGAATCGTGTGTATAAACGTCTTTTGGATGAGAAACTGAGATCCAGACTGGTGCTTCAGGTCCACGATGAATTGCTGATCGAGACCTGGAAAGATGAAATCCCTCAAGTATCAAGAATTCTGGAAGAGGAAATGAAGGGTGCAGCCAATCTGGCAGTGGAGCTGGAAGTAGATATGCATCAGGGGAATAACTGGTACGAGGCAAAGTAGAAGCAGAACTATGTCTGGAATAAGATTTAGGAAGAAAATAGTTTGTACCTCATAATTACCAGGTGAAATCGAAGCAGTAAGGAATAGGAAAAATGAAGACAATTGGTATTACAGGAGGAGTTGGTGCCGGAAAAAGCACGGTGCTTGCTTATCTTGAGGAAAAATATAATGCTTTTGTTATACAGGCTGACGAAGTGGGACATATTGTGATGGCTCCGGGACAGGAATGTTATCAGCCAGTGATCGATCTGTTTGGGAAAGATGTGATAAAAAACGATAAAACTATTGACCGGAAGAGGGTTTCCGATGTAGTATTTGAGCAACCGGATTTTTTGAGCCGTCTAAATGGGATAATTCATCCGGCTGTAAAAAGATATATCCTGAAAAGCCTGGAGGAACAGAAGAAGGAGGGACGGAAGCTATGCGTTGTGGAAGCCGCACTTTTTCTGGAAGAACATTACCAGGAGTTTTGTGATGAAGTATGGTATATTCATACAGATGAGGAAATCCGCATTCAGCGCCTGATGAAAAACCGAGGCTATACCAGGGAGAAATCTCTTGGAATTATCGGAAATCAGGCCAGCGAAGATTATTTTCGAGCCCATACAGATTTCGTTGTAGAAAATAACGGAAATGTGGAAAAAACCTGGAAGCAGATAGATGAAGGAGTAAGAAGAAATGAGACTTTGTAGCATTGCCAGTGGAAGCAGCGGAAACTGTATTTATGTGGGATCAGAAGAGACCCATGTTCTTGTAGATACAGGAATAAGCGGCAAAAGGATCGAGCAGGGACTGAACCAGCTGGAGCTTACTGGCAGGGACATTGATGCGATTCTGGTCACGCATGAGCATTCTGATCATATCAGCGGTCTGGGGGTGATGGCACGCAGATACCACATTCCGGTTTATACTACAGGTGGAACTGCAGATGCGATCAGCAGAATGAAGAATATGAAGAATCTTCCGGAAGACACTTTTCATGAGATTGTGGAGGATCAGGATTTTCATATCAGGGATCTGACCATTCATCCTTTTTCCATTCCACATGACGCGGCACAGCCGGTAGGATACCGGGTTGAGTGTGAAGATAAGGCAGTTGGAATCGCCACAGATCTTGGGAAATATAACGATTACATAGTAGATAATTTACAAAATCTGGATGCTCTTTTGCTGGAGGCAAATCATGATATCCGTATGCTTCAGGTGGGAAGTTATCCCTATTATCTGAAACAGCGTATCTTAGGCGACAGGGGACATCTTTCCAATGAAAATGCAGGAAAGCTGCTTTGCAGGCTTTTGCATGATGACATGAAAGCTGTTTTTCTTGGACATTTAAGCAAAGAAAACAACTATGAGGCTCTTGCCTATGAGACCGTGTGCTCAGAGGTAACCCTTGGAGATAATCCATATAGATCAAAAGATTTTCAGATTCAGGTTGCGAAACGGGACAGTATTTCAGATGTGGTTGTATTGTAGAAGAGATAATTTACAGTAAAGAAACAAAACTATATTTGAAATACAGGTTCAGTTTTTATATACAGTTCAGGGAAAACTTAAAGCTGTATTTTCCCTGGGACAGTCAAAATGGGCAGCAGACCCAAATACAGGAGGAGTATCATGAAAAAAACAATTATCACAGTAGTAGGAAATGACACCGTTGGTATTATTGCAAAGGTATGTACTTATCTTGCCCAGAATCAGGTTAACATTCTGGATATCTCCCAGACGATTGTACAGGGATATTTTAACATGATGATGGTCGCAGATACCAGCGCTTCAGACAAGGAAATTGCAACTCTTTCCAAAGAACTGGCTGCTCTCGGGGATGAGATCGGCGTAGTGATCCATTGCCAGCATGAGGATATTTTCAACGTAATGCATCGAATTTGAAATGAAAGTCCCTTCCATCGGACTTTCATTTAACAAAAATGTCGCCTGTAGGTGATATATCCATAGAAAGGAATACGAATGCTATGATTAATATATTTGAGGTAAATGAGACCAACAAAATGATCGAGCAGGAGAATCTGGATGTACGTACCATTACTCTTGGAATCAGCCTGCTGGATTGTATTGACAGCGATCTTGAGAAATTAAACGAAAAAATTTATAACAAAATTACCACATATGCCAAAGATTTGGTGGCAACTGGTGAGAAAATATCAGCACAGTACGGAATTCCGATTGTAAACAAACGAATTTCTGTTACACCAATCGGTCTGGTTGGAGGTGCTGCATGTAAAACTACAGATGATTTTGTAACAATAGCCAGGACTCTGGACAAAGCTGCCAAGCAGGTGGGGGTGAACTTTATCGGTGGATATACAGCTCTTGTAAGTAAGGGAATGACACCGGCAGAGGAGCTTCTGATCCGTTCTATTCCGCAGGCGCTTGCCAGTACAGAGCGGGTATGCAGTTCTGTGAATGTTGGTTCCACAAAGACTGGAATCAATATGGATGCCGTGAAGCTTATGGGAGAGATTATTCTGGAAACAGCTCAGGCAACCAAAGAACAGGATTCCCTTGGCTGTGCCAAGCTGGTAGTATTCTGCAATGCACCGGATGACAACCCCTTTATGGCAGGTGCTTTCCACGGTGTTACAGAAGCTGACAGTATTATTAATGTTGGCGTCAGCGGCCCAGGTGTTGTAAAAACCGCTCTGGAGAAAGTAAGAGGAGAGGATTTCGAAACTCTCTGCGAGATGATCAAACGAACTGCATTTAAGGTAACACGTGTAGGTCAGCTGGTTGCCCGGGAGGCTTCCAAGATGCTTGGCGTTCCATTTGGAATTGTGGATCTTTCCCTTGCGCCTACTCCTGCAATCGGTGACAGTGTGGCTGAGATCCTGGAGGAAATCGGTCTTGAAAGAGCCGGCGCACCTGGAACTACAGCAGCTCTTGCCCTGCTAAATGACCAGGTGAAAAAAGGTGGTGTAATGGCTTCCACAGCAGTTGGAGGCTTGAGTGGTGCATTTATTCCGGTCAGCGAGGATCAGGGAATGATCGATGCGGTAACAGCAGGTGCACTTACCATTGAGAAATTAGAGGCTATGACCTGCGTATGCTCTGTGGGACTTGATATGATCGCAGTACCAGGTGATACGAAGGCATCCACCATTTCCGGCATTATTGCAGATGAAGCAGCAATTGGAATGGTGAATCAGAAGACAACAGCAGTCCGTCTGATCCCTGTTATCGGAAAAGGAGTAGGAGAGACAGTAGAATTCGGCGGTCTTCTTGGCTATGCACCAATCATGCCGGTAAACAATTTCTCCTGTGATGCGTTTGTGGCAAGAGGCGGAAGAATTCCGGCTCCGATCCATAGCTTTAAAAATTAAGGTTACTGGATGAATTTGCACTTGACATTCTTACATCACTGTGCTAAAGTATAAATCAGTTAAACCGATGAGAAAGAGTAGTAAATCAGATGTGACATTTAGTCATTATGAATGGACTGAATAATGACTTACCAGAGAGCGGAGGATGGTGTGATCTTCGTATGAAGCGGCTGATGGAATGGACTTTCGAGGGCGGTCCGAAATTATATTTCAGGAGAGTAGGCGCCGACGGGAACCGAACCCGTTACCAATCAGGAGTGTATGTTTGTACATGAGAAAGTGGACGATTTGTCAATTTGAGTGGCACCGCGATAATAGGATTTTATTACCGTCTCAAAGAGCAACAGGGAATGTTGTTTTTTGAAGACGGTTTTTTGATATCCATTTTACCACTCATTCTTTCTCGCAGACAAGATGTAGAAGATCGGCTTAGTTATCTTCTGGAGCCTGTTTGAAAATCATTTCCGTAAAGTGTGACACATATTATGCGGAAAGCCTTTTTTAACATGCTCCCGCCAATTTTAAGAGAGAGAGGAAAAACACTATGAAAAAAAGAATGATCGCAATCGCAGCAGCAACAATGGCAACTATGATGATGGCAACACCTGTTCTTGCAGAGGACTACAAGATCGGTATCTGCAATTATGTAGATGACGCATCTCTGAACCAGATCGTAGACAATCTGGAAAGCCGCCTGAAAGAAATCGGCGACGAGAAGGGTGTAAACTTCGATATTTCCTATGACAACTGTAATGCAGATGCCAATGTTATGGAGCAGATTATTTCTGATTTCCAGGCAGACGGTGTAGACCTTATGGTTGGTGTTGCAACACCGGTAGCTATGCGTATGCAGGCAAGCACAGAAGGAACCGACACGCCGGTTGTATTTTCCGCAGTATCGGATCCGGTTGGTTCAGGTCTTGTAGAATCCCTGGAGGCACCTGGCGCAAACCTTACCGGAACAAGCGATTATCTGGATACCGCTTCCATTATGAAACTGATCGAAGCTGTTAATCCGGATGCCAAGAAGATCGGACTTTTATATGATATCGGACAGGATTCCTCTACAGCAGCCATCGAGGCAGCAAAAGCTTACATGGATGAGAACGGAATCGAATATGTTGAGCGTACCGGAACCACTACTGATGAAGTTCAGCTTGCAGCAGATGCACTGGTTGCAGATGGTGTTGACGCAGTGTTTACCCCAACTGATAATACCATTATGACAGCAGAGCTTTCCATTTATGAGAAATTTATTGATGCAGGAATTCCGCATTACACAGGAGCTGATTCCTTTGCGTTAAATGGTGCTTTCGCAGGGTATGGTGTTGATTACGCAAATCTTGGAGCAAAAACAGCAGATATGGTTGCCGATATTCTTCTGAATGGTGCTGATCCGGCAACCACTCCTGTAGAAACCTTTGATAATGGTACTGCTACTGTAAACACAGAAACATGCGAAGCTCTCGGTCTTGATTTTGAAACTGTCAAAGCTGCTATGGAGCCGCTCTGTACACAGGTAAATGAGATCGTGACAGCAGAGAGCTTTGACGAACTGGAAGCAAATTAACGATTAACCGGAGGAAATGATTGTGACACTGGCTACTGCACTCTCCTTAGGAGAAACTGCCCTGAAACTTGGACTGATCTGTTCCCTGACTGTCCTTGCATTGTTTTTAAGTTATTCCATGCTGAATGTCTGCGACCTTTCTACAGACGGCTGCTTTACATTAGGAGCCGCTGTAGGAGCCGCCGTGGCGGTCAGCGGACATCCTTTTTTATCAATAATAGCAGCAATGCTTGCCGGAATCTGTTCTGGTTTTGTAACCGGATTTTTGCAGACAAAAATGGGAGTAGACAGTCTGCTTGCGGGAATTATTGTGAATACAGGATTGTATTCGATTAACATAGCAGTGATGGGAGGCTCTTCCCTGATCAACATGAACCGTACAGATACGGTGTTTTCCATGATGAAGGATGTTCTGGCAGATACCCCTCTGAAGGGAAGAACAGATATAATTGTTGCGCTGATCGCAGTAGCAGCAGTGGTTGCTTTTCTGGTGGTATTTTTAAAGACACGACTTGGCCTTGCAATCCGTGCTACAGGAAATAATGCAGATATGGTGAAGTCGTCGTCTATCAACCCGGTATTTACAACGATTATCGGACTTTGTATTGCAAACTCTTTTACAGCACTGTCCGGATGCCTTCTTTCCCAGTCCCAGAAATCTGTGGACATTAACATCGGTCAGGGAATGGTTACCATTGCGCTTGCATCCCTTCTGATCGGAGGAACAATTCTTGGAAAAGGCGGAATTTTTGTAAGAGCTGTGGGAATGGTATTGGGTTCTTTTGTTTTCCGACTGGTTTATACGGTGGCTTTAAGATTTAATATGCCAGCGTTTATGCTGAAACTGGTATCTTCTGTGATTGTTATTCTGGCAATTTCCGGCCCTTATCTGAAACGACAGTGGCCGCAGCTGAAAAGAAGAATGACGCACAAGAAGGGAGGAATCTGATCCATGTTAAAGCTTTCACATATTTCCAAAACCTTTAATCCGGGAACAGTAAATGAAAAAGTGGCAATCAGAGATCTGTCTCTGCATCTTGAAAAAGGCGATTTTGCAACAATTATCGGTTCCAACGGAGCTGGTAAATCTACTATGTTTAATGCCATCTGTGGAGATTTTCTCACAGATTCCGGATCTGTTGTTCTGGATGGAGAGGATATTACATTTCTGCCACAGCATGCCAGAGCAAAAAATATTGGAAGACTGTATCAGGATCCGATGCGGGGAACTGCTCCTGGAATGACGATTCTGGAGAACCTTGCGCTTGCTGCAGGTCAGGGAGGCTGGCTTTCCCGTATTTCCAAAAGTGATAAACAGCGTTTTCGTGAACAGCTTGCACTTCTGGATATTGGCCTTGAAGACCGCATGAACCATCCGGTTGGACTTCTTTCAGGAGGTCAGAGACAGGCACTTACTCTTTTGATGGCAACTATGAATCCACCGAAGCTGCTTCTTCTGGATGAGCATACAGCAGCTCTTGATCCGGGAACAGCCGAGAAGGTGCTGAACCTGACCAGCAGGATCGTGGAAGAACATCATCTGACCTGTCTGATGATCACCCACAATATGCAGTCTGCACTGGAACTTGGAAATCGTATTCTGATGATGGATTCCGGTGATATTGTTCTGGATATCAAGGAAGAGGAGAAAAAAGGTCTTACTGTGGAAGGGCTGCTTGACAAGTTTAAAGTTGGAGCAGGAAAGAAACTGGATAATGACCGCATTCTTCTTTCTAATGAGTAAGACGAAATGGATAAAAGTGAGCCCTGGCTATTGCACGGAACTGCAGTAGCCGGGGCTCTTTATGCGGTTGAGAATATTATACAATAATAATCTGTTGTCTGTACTCATGAACATAAGAAGCGCTGTTTTTTTGTGCCAGAATGCTTTCGTAAAGATTGGATGCGAAAGTTGTTTTATTTAGTAAATCCATAGCTTGCGGTGCGTTTTCAAGCACTGCGGAAGCATCCGGCAGTTTGGTAAGCAGGGGAATGCTGCCACATTTTTTTATTTTGCCCAGAAGCGCAGAACTGTTTTTTCGAAATCCCAGAACCCGGGCGTAGGGAATCTGCGCTGGCACACTCTGAATATGAAGAAGCATGTGAAGCAGTGCTCTCTGGATCCTGGCTTGTGTGATCTCTTTGGTTTTCAGAAGGCTGGCAAACTGGGAAAAGGTTTCATACTGATCCCGGCAGGAGAGAATCCTTCTGGCAAGAGCGTGGGACATGTCCAGGTATGTGCACAGGCTTTCTTCTGTTTCCTGAAGAAGACAGTAACGATAAAGCGTGTCCAGATCGTTTTCCAGAAGAAAACGATTTCCGGAAATTGCCTGTAAAAATAGTTCCAGGGAATTTGCTGGTAAAAATTTTTTTGCCATATCAGCAAGAAACGCAAAATTCTGTATTGAGGTTTCTGATGATTCAGATAAAAAGCAGTGGGAATGCTTGGTATCGGACGAGTCCCCTATGGATGGAGCATTGAAATTCAAAATGGCATTTCGAATAGCAGAAGCAGAAGGAAAGTGATTTTCAGACAGAGTATTTTCATGATAATCATTTCCTTCCCGTTTAATGGAAACCGGTGAAATAGAGCTGTTTTCCCGTAGAATAGCTTTACAGTATTCAATTCCCAGAATATTATTGGGGGAAAAGAGCAATTGCTGGTATTTTTCTGATTCGGGAAAAACTGCAGAGAGAGCCATGCTTCTGGCCTTTGGAAAAGTCATTCCGTTTTTCAGATTCCGGCGAAGGGCGGTCTGAAAATCTTCCGGCTCATCTGCCAGGATTTTGGCCAGCTCCATAAGCGCATCCGTATCACCGCATTCACTTCCGAAACAAAGTATATCTGTAACCCCAAGTCCATCCAGAAGCTGTACGCCTCCTCTGGCAAATAACTCTGCACTGGCAGAAGAAATGGAAACCGGCAGCTCCAGAACTAGGTCTGCGCCGCTTTGAAGAGCCATTTCTGCACGTACATATTTGGAAAAAAGAGCAGGGGTCCCTCTTTGTACGAAATCACCACTCATGGCGATAACTACATAGTCTGTCCTTAGTTTTTCTTTTATATAGTTTATCTGATATTCATGTCCTGTATGGAATGGATTATATTCTGCAATAATTCCGGCTGTTTTCATAAAATTGCACCTCAAAAAATACGTTGTTCTTCCATATTCTAACATTGAAAAGCTTGAAATACAAGGCGGGGTGGCGTATAATGAAGTTAAGTTACTGAATGGGGAATGGATACTTATGCCAGTTCCCAGAGGATTACTGTAACAAATGAAAGGAGCCATTTAATCATGGGATTTATTGATGTAATCAAAGAAAGAGCAAAATCCAGCATTAAGACAATCGTACTGCCAGAGACAGAGGACATGAGAACTCTTGAAGCAGCAGACAAGATTTTAAAAGAAGGAATTGCTAAGCTTGTACTTGTAGGTAATGAGGAGGCAGTTAAGAAGAGCGCAGCTGAAGGCGGCTTCGACATTTCCGGTGCACAGATCGTAGATCCTGCAACATCTGAGAAAACTCAGGGATATATTGACAAATTAGTAGAGTTAAGACAGAAGAAAGGTATGACACCAGAGCAGGCTAAGGAGATTCTTCTGAACCAGTATCTGTATTATGGTGTTATGATGGTTAAGATGGGCGACGCAGACGGAATGGTTTCCGGAGCCTGCCACTCCACAGCTGATACTTTAAGACCATGCCTTCAGATCCTGAAGACAAAACCAGGTACCAAACTTGTTTCCGCATTCTTCCTGATCATTGTTCCAGATTGCGAGTATGGCGCTAACGGAGCTTTTGTATTTGGTGATTCCGGTCTGAACCAGAACCCGAATCCAGAAGAGCTTGCAGCAATCGCAGCTTCTTCTGCTGAATCTTTCAAGCTTCTTGTACAGGAAGAGCCTGTAGTAGCTATGCTTTCCCATTCTACAAAGGGAAGTGCGAAACATGCAGATGTTGATAAAGTTGTTGAGGCTACCAGGATTGCGAAAGAGCAGAATCCGGACCTTGCACTTGACGGAGAGTTCCAGCTGGATGCGGCTATCGTTCCAAGCGTAGGTGCTTCTAAAGCTCCGGGAAGCCCGGTTGCAGGTAAGGCTAACGTTCTTATCTTCCCAGACCTTGATGCAGGAAATATCGGATACAAGCTGGCTCAGCGTCTTGCAAAAGCAGAAGCTTACGGACCTATCACTCAGGGTATCGCAAAACCTGTAAATGACCTGTCCCGTGGATGCTCCGCTGACGATATCGTTGGTGTTGTAGCTATCACATCCGTACAGTGCCAGGCTCAGGACTAATTTCAGATTAGTTTCCAAAGGCTGAATCGTATTGTGATTAAGGGCACATGCCCTTGAAGAGATGCCAAGAATAAAATGTCCGGCATCGGGTAATACATAATCATGTAAACAGGAGAGTAAAAAAATGAATGTATTGGTAATTAACTGCGGTAGTTCTTCTTTAAAATACCAGCTGATCGATTCTGACACAGAGGCAGTTCTTGCGAAGGGACTTTGCGAGAGAATCGGAATTGACGGAAGACTGGTATACCAGAAAGCCGGAAATGACAAAGAGATCACAGAAGCTTCCATGCCGACTCATAAAGAAGCAATCCAGATGGTTCTGGAAGCTCTTACCAATGAGAAAACAGGTGCGATCAAGAGTCTTGCAGAGGTTAATGCAATTGGTCATCGTATCGTACATGGCGGCGAGAAATTTGCTTCTTCTGCAATCATTACAGATGAGATGATCAAAGCAGTAGAAGAGTGCAATGACCTTGCACCACTTCACAATCCGGCTAACCTGATCGGTATCCGTGTATGCTCCGAGCTTATGCCAAATGTACCTCAGGTAGGTGTATTTGATACTGCTTTCCATCAGACAATGCCTGCAAAAGCTTATCTGTACGGACTTCCAATTGAATACTATAAGAACTACAAGGTAAGAAGATACGGTTTCCACGGAACCTCCCACAGCTTCGTATCCAAACGTGCTGTTGAGTTCCTTGGCCTTGACAAAGACAACTCTAAAGTTATCGTTTGCCACCTTGGAAATGGTTCTTCCATCAGCGCTGTTCAGAATGGCAAATGTGTAGATACCACAATGGGTCTTACTCCTCTTGAAGGCGTTGTAATGGGTACACGTTCCGGAAGCATTGATCCGGCTATCGTTGAGTACATTGCAAAGAAAGAGAATCTGGATCTTGCAGGTGTTATGAATGTTCTCAATAAGAAATCTGGTCTTCAGGGTATGTCCGGTGTTTCCAGTGATATGCGTGATCTTAGAGCCGCAGCCGCTGAGGGCAACGAGGATGCTAAGAATGCAATCGAAGTTCTCTGCTATGGCATTGCGAAATATGTAGGTGGATATGTAGCTGCTATGAACGGTGTTGATGCAATCGTGTTTACAGCTGGTATCGGCGAGAATGTTGGCATGATTCGTGAGAAAGTCTGCTCTTATCTTGGATTCCTTGGTGTTACAATTGATGCTAAGGCTAATGAGGCTATGGGAGAGGAAGTTGTTATTTCCGGTGCTGACTCCAAGGTAAAGGTTGCAGTTATCCCGACTAACGAGGAGCTTGCAATCTGCCGTGATACGGTAGCACTTGTAAAATAATTAGCTGCAGTGTGATCAGCAGTACATGGCAAAGTCAGTTGCTGAGAGGCAGGCTGCTTTGCGGTAATACTGTATTACTTTATAAAAATGCATAAATCCTGTCAGAGAATCATACACTCTGGCAGGATTTTATATGCAACAGGAAATTGATTTAATATTCCACCTGAAATTTCGTCAGCTTTTGTTATTTTTTTGAAAAATTATTGTATATAAGGGAAAATTCAAGTTGACAAATAATGACAGGGTATGTATAATTGATTAAGTGTGAATAGGGAGACGATTATGCAGATACATTTATCAGACATTTCATCCAGCGAGGGTAAGAGCCAGCACTACAGTGTTGCTTTTGAGATGGATACCATCACCTTCCAGCAGGGAACCTTTCCAGTACTGGCTAAGGAACCTGTAGAGCTTACGATTACGAATACCGGCGACAGAGTTCTGGAACTGGAGGGAAGCGGTCTTGTGACTGTTGGAATTCCATGTGACAGATGTCTGGAAGAGGTTAGGACCAGGATTCCTTTTGAATTCAAGAGGAAACTTGACATGAAGCTTACGGATGAAGAACGTGTGAATGATCTGGATGAGAGCAGCTATCTCACCGGCTATGACCTGGATGTGGACCGTTTGGTCTATCTTGAGGTACTGATGAGCTGGCCTTTGAAAGTCTTATGTAAAGAAGACTGCAAAGGGATTTGCAGCAGATGCGGGAAGAACCTGAATGATGGTCCCTGCGGATGTGCCGAGGAGCCTAAGGATCCCCGTATGGCAGCTATCAGTGATATATTCAGTAAATTTAAGGAGGTGTAACCGAAATGTCCATCTGCCCAAAGAATAAATCTTCCAAAGCAAGACGCGATAAGAGAAGAGCAAACTGGAAAATGAGCGCTCCGAACCTTGTAAAATGCAGCAAATGCGGCGCACTTATGATGCCACACAGAGTTTGCAAGGCTTGCGGAAGCTATAACAAAAAAGAGATCGTTAAAGTTGAAGACTAATAGCGAATCTTTAAAGAACACCTGAGTTGATTGGGTGTTCTTTTTTTATGCAGCAAGCAGGATTCTTTCCTGTTGTTTTTTCTATATAATTCATTTATAATATTCACAGAAAATACATTACCTGGAGGAACTACAATGTCTGAATTAAGTGATAAGATCAGATCAGAATTTAAAAAGGCAGATGATGAGCGCGATGCTCTTATGAATACCCCGGAAGATATCGAACGTTGGGATAATATTGTATATGGACATGATGACAGGGAGATGCAGAGGCTGGATGTATACAGACCGAAGCAGGCACAGGGAGAAGACCTTCCGGTCATTATCAGCGTTCATGGAGGAGCCTGGATGTATGGAGATAAAGAAAGATACCAGTACTATTGTATGAGTCTTGCGCAGCGAGGATTTGCAGTTGTAAACTTTACATATCGTCTGGCTCCTGAGAGCAAATTTCCAGCACAGTTAGAGGATGTGAATCTGGTATGCAAGTGGGTGATGAAGCGTGCAGGAAGATTCCATTTTGATACAGAACGTATTTTTGCAGTAGGAGATTCTGCAGGAGCTCATCTTCTGGGACTTTATGCAGCAATCTGCACGAATCCGGCATATGCTGCCAAATATGATTTTGCTGTACCAGAGGGCTTTGCCCTTACTGCAATTGCTTTAAATTGCGGTGTGTACAGGATCCCAAGGGAAGGGGCAGACAATATGACTATGCTGATCATGAAGGAACTTCTCCCGGAAGGTGGTACAGAGGAAGAACTGGAGAGCATTGATGTGCTGAACGGCATTACAGATGTTTATCCTCCTGTATTTTGCATGACTTCCGTGCAGATCATCAGAAAGCACAGGCACCTGCATTAGTCCAGAAACTGATGGAGAACAATGTGCCCTTTGTATATCGTGTGTTTGGAGATAAGATTAATAAACTTGGTCACGTGTTCCACTGCGATGTAAAAACAATTGATGCTGCCCAGTGCAATGATGCAGAATGTGATTTTTTCAGGGAGTTTTGTTTCTGATAGTAAGACATTCATGTAAAACATATTACGGTACAATGCAAAGTTAGAGCCTGTTTCAAACACGCTCTTGTTGTTGTGATAAAGTAAACAGTAACACCCATTTTTCACGGAAACCTGCGGTTCGCCACAGGTTTCTTGTATTATATGATGAAATCTTATATGCTTGGGACAAGGGAGAAAATCAATGAAAAAAAGGTTAAAAGGTCTGATAAGTGTTTTTTTCTTTTTGCTTTGCATATTTGCCTGGAAAAGCGTGCAGGAAGTAAGGGCAGCGGAGAATGTAATAAGGGATTTTTCCAGAATTTTCTACATACCTGCCGGAGTAGTTTTGAAAGGCGGAAGCCTGCAGAAACTGCAGGAAATTTATGACGGCATGAGCTGCATTGCATATACAGAAGATGGGGAAGAGCTTTATCTGGATGCAATCTGGGACTATTCCGGAATTGATATTCAGACTGTGGGAGCCTATAAGATTACAGGGACAGTGAGACTTCCGGAAGGATATACAAGCAATGTCGGTCTTCCGGAATGGACAGCATGGATTTCTGTACAGAATCCGGGACAGCCGGAGATTCAGGTGTATTCCCGAATGATTTCAGCAGGTATTTACTATTTTCCATGGATCACAGAGCAGAATCCGGATAAGATGGCAATATGGCTTCAAAAAGAAGGAGAGGACTGGGTAAATGTAAGCGAGGAAGGATATGGATTTGCGGATACCGATGGGATGTATCTTTCCTGCCAGAGTATGATAGCTGAAAATATATATACACTGACAGTTGTTTATAATGAAGGGAAAACCAGAAATCTTAAATACCGCTATCAGTCAGATGGAAGATTGGAGATTCTCAGTTATCAGCCTGGAACAATTGGCGGGACAGTATCAAAAGATACTGTTATCCGTTCCTGCGAGGAGATTGACGAAAAGAGCCTGCAGCGCTGTATGGTATATGCGGTGCGGGCGGGGCAGAGTCTGGCAGAAGTACGGACCGAGCTGGAGGAGACTTTTTATATTTTTGGGAGCACCTGTGAAGAATATGAGGATACTGCGGCCCATCCGGCTGTTATCATGCCTTCGGTATGGGATTTCAGTCAGGTTGATGTGAATGCTCCTGGCGTTTATAAAGTGACGGGAACTTTTGCAGCTCCAGAAGGCTGCACGGTGGATCAGGAGCTTACTGTTCCGGGGGCGTCTGCTTATATTACCGTTCAGCGCCCGGATCAGCCGGAAGTACAGACGTGCTGTGTGGTTGGCGTGGATACTCTGTTTTTTCCTATGATATTAGACCGTTTTACAGATGAACAGCTGGACAATCTGCAGGTATATCTGCAGGAAAATAAGGGAGATAAAGAAATAAGCAAAAGTAATTTCTATTTTGACAGAAAGGGTCTGTATCTGAAAAAAAGTGTTCTTAAAGCTGGCTGGGAATATGGAATTTACGTAACCTATCCAGGTGGAAGTACCGGGGTATATACTTTTGTGTATGGTGGGGAGCTGATTTCTAATGAGCACTGGTACAAGCGCAACTATGCAGACAGGGATGGCAAAGAGCTTCCGGATATTGACAATGAAACGGAGCGGGTAACGGATACTTCCGCCATCCTTGTAGGAAACAGGCTGCTGGATCTTATGAAGAATGGTGTAAAGCTGATTCCTTTTGAAGGAGACGGAGTGCTGGTAAGGGTTCCTGTGGAAGTGGTAAAAGACTGGAATATAAAAGCGGAGGATCAGATTGAGACAGACATTTCCTGGGTGGGAAGTGATGTTTCTGTAAAAATTTCCAAAAACGGAGAAGCTGTTACAGATATTCCAGGAGCTACCGTGGAGATTCCGTATGCGAACCGTGACTCTCAGACTATGCTGACAGACGAAGAAGGTAACTCCTATACAGGTTCGGTAAATGATGCACAGAACGCTGAGGTGATTCCCATTGATAAAACCGGAGATTATACAGTGGAAGAGCAACCACAAAATCAGACAGAGAATGGTGGAAACACAGAAGAGGATGATCCGGAAGGAGACAGTCTGGAAAATGCGGCGGACTCAGGGGAAGAAAAGCTGTCAGAACAGGTTGAGGAACTTCTTTCGGAAGATGTCAAAAACCAGAAAGCGAATTCAGATGAGAATCTTAACAGTCAACATAAAAAAACGGCTTCAATTGTTATAATAATTGTAATTTTGTTAATATTGTTATGGAATATACCAATGAGACGCGGCAAAAAGCTCCGAAAGGGGGAACGGGGTGAAGGAGAACAAAGCAAATAAAAAAGGAAGGAAGCTGCTGTGGGGAACTGTAATCATAACCATGATTCTATCCTTTATGTTTTTTTACGTGTTGTATTGTTCAAATAACAAATATATGACAAGAGAGGAAAAAGCCATACACGGACTTTTGTATGCAGATGGCTCCTATGAGAGCTTTCCTGTCTATTATTTGTCCAGAGAATGGGAATATTATCCGGATGCACTTCTTACGCCGGAGGATGATCTGGATAAATATTATTTTCGTTATATTTCTATTGGGGAATATGGTGGAATGGAACTTGGAAACAGTGGGAGAAGTCCGTATGGAAGTGGTACATATCGGTTAAAAATCATGCTTCCCGCTGAGCAGCATACATATGGTTTGTATCTGCCGGAAATTTTTTCAGCATATAGTTTGTATGTGGATGGTGTTCTGGTCGGACAGATGGGAAATCCGGACCCGGAACATTATGTGGAACGGACTCAGAACAGAATGTTTACCTTCAAGGCCAATATTTCATTAGAAATTCTGATTGCAGTGACAGATAAAAGCTCTGCTTCGCCGGGAATCCAGAGTGTACCTGTTTTTGGAAATCCTTTAAAAATAAACACCATAAGGGGAATTTCGGTGTTTATCAATTCCTCTGTATTTACCTTGATCATTCTGGTTCTGGCGTTTTCCGTATGGGCATTTTTTAAAACCAGATGCAGGGCAAATGTACTTTTTGCAGGAGTATGCCTTTGTGTGCTCGGGTATACCTGCTATCCCCTTTTGCATACATACCTGGCGCTAAGAGTACAGCCCTGGTTCTCTGTTGAAATGCTGTTCTATTTTCTCGCTTTTCCGGCAATGCTTTTGCTGGAATATGAGATCACCGGGCAAAAGTATAAGTGGATGGTATGGGGGGTTCTTGCTACAGCTGTGGCAGGTCTTGGGGTTACACTTGCAGGGATTTTTGCAGGGGGAATGGAGACCGCAGCTCTTTCTTATGGTATTTCAGCGGCAACAGAGGTGCTGAAATGGTTTACCGCTGTATGCCTTGTTTTAACTGCGTTTTTCTATACGGAAGGGATGCAGGGCATTTCTCTTCTTGCAGGAACCGTAATTTACGCAGTATCTCTGGCAGCAGACCGCATATGGTCTTTGTATGATCCGATTATTGGCGGCTGGTTTCCGGAATGGGGCGGCATCATTTTGACAGGTATATTTGGAATGTTTCTCTGGAGAGAACTGACAGAAGGCTATCGGATGCGGCTGATCTATGAAGAACAGTCCAGACAGATGGAATTGCGTCTGCTTATGCAAAAGGAGCATTATGAGAAGTTAACTGATGCACTGGAAGAGGCAAGCCGTACAAGACATGACTTCAGACAGTATATCCGTACTGCTTCCATTCTGCTGGAACAGGAACATTATGAAGAACTGAAAGCGTATTTTCATCAGTTTGCACAGGAGAGCACCGAAAAAATGCAGACACCAGTATGCTATTGCAAGAACATGTCTGTGGATGCAATCTTACATTACTATGCGTCACAGCTGGAGCAAAAAGGTATAAAGTACAGATATTCAGTAGAGGTTCCAGAGAAAATGAAAATTTCTGATCTGGATATCTGCAGGATTTTTGGTAATCTGATGGAAAATGCGGTGAGAGCAGTGCAAAAAGAAGAGAACGCGGATGAGGCTTATGTAAATTGCATCTGCAAAGTAAAAATGGGAAAACTTCTGATCAATATTGAAAACATCTATGCAGGAGAAGTGCAGAGAAATGGGGCAGCTTTTTATTCCACAAGTCACAGCGGGCAGGGAATTGGAATTGCTTCTGTTTCCAAAACAGCAGAGAAATATGGTGGATATGCCGACTTTTCTGCCAGAAACGGTATATTCCGGGCGAATGTGTTTATTCCACTGGAAGATATGGATTTACGGCTTTCGGACAAAGCCGGCTGACAGGCTGAGAAATTTTGCCGGGTCTTTCTTCCACATAAAAAGTCTGCGCAACCAGTTGTGCAGACTTTTGTATTACGAGAAAAGATAATTCAGATATTCCTTCTTGATTGCGTTAGCTCCCCGTTTACGGATCTGGACGGTTTCCTGGTTGTCCAGAAGAAAGCCCTCCTCCAGGGTTTTGTGAATGCGGTCCATATTCACAAGACAGCCGCGGTAGCAGGAGAGAAAACAGGGGAGATCGTGAATCAGTTCCTCGAATTTCTGGAAAGTCAGGTATGTGCGCAGAACTCCTGCGTCTGTGTGAAGCTGGACAGCATTGTGAAAGGTGTCTGCATATAAAATGGTTTTTACAGGAACACGCAGAAGGGTACGATCGCAGATCACCTCTATATATCGTGTATCCTGTACACGCTTGATCTGAATGGAGTCCAATACCTTTGTGAGCTTGTTTGTATCAAGAGGCTTCAGAAGATAATAAGCTGCCTGCACGTCGTAACTGGCAACCGCAAAAGCATCGCTGCTGGTAACAAAAATAAGAGCGCAGGAGTCGCCTTTTTCCCGAAGCTGGGCGGCCAAGTCCATACCATTGGCCTGCTTTATGTAGATATCAAGAAAAATCAGGTCATAACTGCCGGGAGAATAGCTGTTCCAGAAGTCTTCAAGTGAAGAGAAGGTATGTAATTGGATAGATATCTGTCTTTGGTCATAATGTTCCCGGGTAGCTTCTGCAAGTGCATCAAGATCCTGCTGCACATCATCAATTATTGCAATGTTCAATGCTGAAATCCTCCAAAAGAATGAAAACCTGCAGTAAATCAAAATATCACTGAAAGTGTCATTTCATCCCATGTATATTGTTTTTTTTAAATAAATCGGATATAGTAATCTCAAGGTGATGAGGCGTTAGAAAGTATTGTAAGCTTTTAAGGTCCTCTATATAATATCACAAAATATGATAAAAGTGAGGTAGAAAAATGAAAAACTGGAAAAAAGTTATGGCTATGTTATGTGCCGCAGCATGGTAACCGGATTTTCTGCTCCTGTGTGGGCAGAGGCAGATGCAGCAGAAGATACTGAGGCTGCAGATGATGAGATTACAGAATTAACAATGGACATGCTTGATGAAGCTGCATATGAAGGAACATGGTTATCTTTTGAGCCAGGCTTCGATCTCTATGTACCAAGCAACTGGGATGTTCTGGAAATTTCAGATGAAGATGCTGCAGACGGTGTTATGTTCCAGGCACAGGATCCGGATTCTGAAGAAGGCGTGAACATGGTAGTGACTGCTACAGATGTTGGAACAGAGTATGATCTGTATTCTATGGCTGATGAGTTGGCTACAGAGTATGAAGATGTTGAGAAGGTTTGCATTAACGGACTCTATGCAGTTTCCTTCGAGACTGAAAGTACATACGGAATCGCTTTCCTGGAGGATGCTGAGGGAATGATGTACAATGTACAGATCGGACCGAAATCTGACGACATTCAGCCTATCGCTGAGACCCTTTTCGTTTCTCTGATCAAGACAGAAGACAATGAGGAAAATGCAGAGGCTGAGACCGATGCGGCAGCTGACGAGGAAGCAGCAAACTAATTGCTATAAATGGAATCAGCAGTAATAACTAATTTAAATGCGAAACGTGAATGTCAGTTGGAAATAAATTTTGAAGCTGGCGCTTAAGAAAACAAAACAGAAGCTATGCAGTATATGGAAAAAGACTGCATGGCTTCTGTTTTTTGTTTCATCAGATAAATATGGTATTAGTGTCAAAAGGTCTTTTGACACTAATATCATAAATATGCATTTAACAGTTGGTTGTGTAAAGATTTCTTCAGCTTCGTATTCCATTTCTGTACAATCAACGGATTCATTTTAATCTTTTTACGATCGTAAGTGATCAGTCCGTTGGTTTCTTCTTCAATATCAGAAAGCTGCGTGAAAACAGTTGCAGAGTATCCATTTTTTACAGAAGGTACGATAGTGTTTTCCATCAACCTGGAGAAGCTGTCGGTAAGCGCCTCGCTGGTGGTAAATTTCTTATATCCGTAAATGTTTCTACAGGCACTGTGCTCTGGCAGGCGAAGAGAGTAACCTCCAAATTCAGATAAAGCAAGTACACGGTCTGATTCTGGTACTGGAAGTCCAAGAAAATAATAATGGAGACTGTTAATATCACCACAGCCCTGATCAAACCATCCACTGGCAGAATCTACCAGGCGGGAAGGATCCAGACGGTGAATAAAATCTGTGACTTTTTTGGTGGAAAATTGTCCCCATCCTTCGTTGAAAGGTACCCATGTGACAATGGAAGGATGATTATACAGTGTCCTGACCATATCCCGGATATCGTCAATGTATTCCTGACGGCCGAATTCATCTGTGCGGGAGAGCAGGCGGGCGTGGAGGTCTTTTACTGGAATGCGCATCCAGTTTAATAATGTGGCCAGATAGGTAACAAACCAGTGATGGTAGGAAGAACCGCCGTTAGGCATATCCTGCCATACCAGCATTCCCATGCGGTCACAGTGGAAATACCAGCGGTCTGCTTCGATTTTGCCATGCTTGCGGAGCATGTTAAAGCCAAGATCTTTCATTGCACGAATATCGTAGATGAAAGCTTCGTCGGAAGGTGCTGTATAAAGCCCGTCTGGCCAGTAGCCCTGATCCAGCACGCCGCTCTGAAAATATGGCTGATCGTTCAGGAAAAAGCGTGGATAGCCATCGTCAGCTATCTGTACGTCACATTTGCGGAGTGCGAAATATCCAAGAACCCGGTCTTTGCCATATTCCAGGGAATAGGGGTAAAGCCACGGCTCTTTGGGAGTCCAGGACTTCTGCATATTTTCCGGGATGGAGAGGGTGGCTCCTTTTCCGGGACGGATTGCGGCGGTAGTTATTTCATCCTGGCATAATGTATCGTTAAGTCCGTCTGCTTCGAGAAAAACAGGTGGGTAAACCTTACAGATCACATTGGATGAATTCTGCCTGTCAGGTGAAAAAGCCAAAACGGTTTCCTGAGAATCTGTCTGATCCGCTGCCGTGTGACTTATATGGGCAGGAGATACATTTTCAGTCAAGGATGGGGAGGATACGCGGATGCGCATCCGGACCAGACCATTGTCCCAATCCGGGGTAACACGCACATCTCTTATGTATTCGTTCGGTACGATCTCCATCCATACAGTCTGCCATATCCCGCTCTGGGCAGTATAGAACATACCGCCGCGTTTCAGCTGCTGTTTGCCTCTGGCATGATAGGAGGTGTCACTGAAGTCGTGGACACTTATGAGGATAGAGACTGTGAGATCTTCTGTGATAAAGTCTGTAATATCTGTGGTAAATGGAAGGTAGCCGCCCTTGTGATAGCTGACGAACTTTCCGTTAATGTACACGCTGCAGATCTGATCTACAGCTCCAAAATGCAGAAGAAGCCGCTGACTTTCTGTATCCAGGCAGTTCTCTGGCAACTGGATGGTACGGGAATACCATAAGGTTTCATCTGGCAAAAGCTGGCGCTTTACCTGGGAAAGAGGCGCTTCAGGTGAAAAGGGCACCAAAATCTCTCCGTCAAAGGGGAAATATTCGCTTTTATAAAATTGCCATGGAAGAATGCGGCTGTCAGTGATCAGGTAGTCCCACATCCCGTTCAGATTGATCCAGTGACGGCGTACCATACCTGGACGAGGATATTCTTTCAGAGTCTGTCCCCGGGCAGCCGCTTTGCTCCAAATGGTTTCCAGATTTTTCAAATATATGTCCTCCTTAAATTTACGAAAAGTATGAAAAAATAATTATAATGATATGTCTTATTATACACGAAATATGGACGTTTGCAATTGGATTTGTGAAAACCCGTTCCGCAACATTACTGTTCTCTGGTAATGTTCCGCGAGGTGTTTTTGCGAACAAAGTTCACAGAAAAAACGAGAATCTGAGCGTGAAATCTTGCGGATGCATGAGTTTTGTGTAACGCGAAACGTGTTGCTATGAATGGAGCGAAGAGAAACACGCTTGCAGGGGGTGGAGTGGACAGCATATCGCAACTTACGATTGAAAAAGCAGGTGCGGTATGTTACGATAAAAAGGATTGATGGAGGGGAAAAAGATGAATAATTCACAAAACAAAAATCTGCTGACAGAGGGGTCTATCTGGAAGAAACTGATGGGATTTGCGTTCCCGCTTTTTCTGGGAAACCTGTTCCAGCAGCTGTACAATACAGCAGATTCTCTGATCGTGGGAAACTTTCTGGGAAGTGATGCACTGGCTGCGGTAAGTTCATCCGGCAGTCTTACATTTCTGCTGGTAGGATTTTTTCAGGGTCTTGCTATGGGAGCAGGCGTTATCATAGCGAGATATTTTGGCGCAAGGCAGAAGAAGGAGCTTCACAGGGCGATTCATACCACGGTGGCTTTTGGTATTCTGTGCGGTATACTTCTTACAGCTGGCGGTGTTATGCTTGCACCAAAGATTCTGATCCTTATGAAAACACCAGCAGATATTTTGCCGAAATCCACCCTGTATTTCCAGGTATATGCCATGGGATCCCTGGGGCTGGTTCTTTATAACAATTTTGTAGGCATTATGCAGGCAGTGGGAGACAGCCGCCATCCATTGTATTACCTGATTTTTTCATCACTTTTGAATGTGGCTCTGGACATGGTTTTTGTAGGTGGATTTGGAATGGGTGTGGAGGGCGCAGCTCTTGCCACTATCATTTCCCAGTTTATGAGCGCATTTTTGTGTCTGTACCGTCTGATGAAAAAAAGCCCGGAGGAGTATACGGTTTCCCTTAGGGATGTTCGCCTGGACTCCTATATGCTGAAACAGATCGTATCCAACGGTCTTCCTGCTGGCATCCAGAATTCCGTGATCGCCATTGCAAACGTGGTAGTGCAGTCTAATATCAACAGCTTCGGCAAGCTGGCTGTTGCTGGATGCGGGGCATATTCCAAGGTTGAGGGATTTGGTTTTCTGCCTATTACCTGTTTTTCTATGGGACTGACCACATTTATCAGTCAGAATCTGGGCGCAAAGAAATATGACAGGGCAAAAAAAGGAGCCCGTATTGGTATCCTCTGCAGTATTTCGATGGCAGAGATCGTGGGAATTATTGTGTATTTTGCAAGTCCGGTATTTATTGCCGCTTTTAACAATGATCCGAAAGTGATTGCTTTTGGAGTGAAAGAAGCACATATCATTACTCTGTTCTATTTTCTGCTTGCCTTTTCCCATTGCATTGCAGGACTTATGCGTGGAGCTGGAAGAGCTACGGTGCCCATGTTTGTTATGCTGGGCTGCTGGTGCGTGATCCGTGTGACTTATATAACCATCGCTGTGAAGCTGCATCCGGTGATCCAGACTGTATTCTGGGCGTATCCGCTGACCTGGTCATTAAGCTCCATTCTGTTTTTGATTTTTTATCTGAAATCAGACTGGATCCATGGTTTTGAGAAAAAAAGAAACTGACAGAGGCGGAAAATACTGAAATAAATGCCAGTGGATGGTGAAAAAGGAGTTATGGTTTTTATGAATGTACTGAACATTGAACATGTAAGCAAGATTTTTGGAGATAAAAAGATTTTTGATGATATTTCCTATGGAATCCATGATGGGGATAAAATCGGAATCATTGGAATCAATGGAACTGGAAAAAGTACTCTGCTGAAAATCATTGCAGGGGAAGAGGAGACAGATGAGGGACAGGTGATTTCCCAGAATGGCCTTCGTATCACCTATCTGCCTCAGATGCCAGATTTTCCAAAAGGTGCCATTGTACAGGACTATGTGGCTGATGGGAAATGGCAGAAGGACTGGAGCACGGAAAGTGAGGCCAGAAATATTTTGAATAAGCTGGGGATTACAGAACATGATGTCCCTGTGGAGCAGCTTTCTGGTGGACAGAAGAAGCGTGTAGCTCTGGCCAGAACTCTGGTAAACCCTTCTGATGTGCTGATTCTGGATGAGCCTACCAACCATCTGGATAATGAGATGGTAACCTGGCTGGAGGATTACCTGAACCGGTTTAAAGGCGTTGTGATCATGGTTACGCATGACCGTTATTTTCTTGACAAAGTTACCAATAAAATTCTGGAAATCAGTCATGGAAAAGTATATTCCTATGATGCCAATTATTCAGGATTTCTGGAATTAAAAGCCCAAAGAGAAGAGATGGAGCTGGCTTCTGAGAGGAAGAGACAGAGCATTCTCCGTATGGAGCTGGAATGGGCGAAGCGTGGCTGCCGTGCAAGAAGCACCAAGCAGCGGGCCCGTCTGGAGCGTCTGGAAGCGTTAAAAAATGGCAAGGCGCCTGTTCAGGAGACAGATGTGCAGATGGACTCTGTGGAGACCAGAATGGGGAAAAAGACAGTAGAGCTTCATCACATTTCCAAAAGCTATGGCGATAAGGTGATTCTGGATGATTTTGACTATATTGTGCTGAGAAACCAGAGACTTGGAATTATCGGACCAAATGGATGCGGAAAATCTACTTTGATCCGTATTATTGATGGAATGGTGGAACCGGATTCCGGTACCGTGGAGATCGGGGAAACGATCAGGATCGGTTACTTTGCCCAGGAAGTGCCGGACATGGATGGAAACCAGCGTGTGATTGATTATATCCGTGATGTGGCAGAGTTTATTCCTACCCGTGATGGAAAGATCAGTGCATCTATGATGCTGGAGCGTTTTCTTTTTGATTCTGCAATGCAGTATACACCGGTAGCCAAGCTGTCAGGAGGAGAGAAGAGACGTCTGTATCTCCTGAAGGTACTGATGGAGGCGCCAAATGTACTTCTTCTGGATGAGCCAAGTAATGATCTGGACATTCCTACACTGACAATTCTCGAAGATTATCTTTCTACATTTTCGGGAATTGTGATCACGGTATCTCACGACCGCTATTTCCTGGATGATGTGGTGGACCGCATTTTTGCCTTTGAAGGGAATGGAAAACTGACCAAGTATGAGGGTGGTTATACAGATTATGCGGAGGCGAAAGCGCGGAAATATGGGGCTGGAAGCAGTGAAATTGGTGCCGGGACCGGCAGCAGTTTGTCGGATAAAGCAGCTTCCGGAAATAACAGTACAGAGGATGAAGGGAAAAAACCTACCAGAAAAGACTGGAAGCAGGGACAGAAGTCTGAAAAACTGAAATTTACTTATAAAGAAGAACGGGAATATGCTGTTATTGATGAGGATATAGCCAGACTTGAAGAGAAAATTGCCAGGCTGGAGAATGATATGATGGCAAATGCCACCAATTCCGTGAAGCTTCGTGAGATCATGGCAGATAAAGAGGCGGCGGAGAAGCAGCTGGAAGAAAAAATGGATCGCTGGGTGTATCTGAATGATCTGGCGGAGCAGATTGAGGCACAGAAAAATAATGGATAAAGGTGACAGGAAGCTGCATGCTTCGAAAGCCCATAAAGAAGAGGAAAGCTTTCTGAACAGGAGAAAGGAATTATTTCGCAGACTACCAAAAATTGACAGGCTTATGGGAAGGGAACTGACGAAAGAACTGACGGAACAGTATGGGTATCGTGCAGTGCTGGAGGCTGCCAGAAAGGTGGAAGAGCAGCTGCGGGATGCCATGCGTCAGCAGATTTTGGTGGAAGAAAAGCCAGCTGTGTTCCTGGATACATCCGGACTATCAGGACAGAAGGATGGCTTACCGGTAAAGCTGTCTGATCTGAAGGCTTTGCCTGAGACAACATTAGATTATACAGAGTATGTTTTGCAGGAAATGAAGAGACTGCTTGCGCACAGAAGCCAGAGGCAGATGCAGCGGGTGATCAATGCTACCGGTGTGATCCTCCACACAAATCTGGGAAGAGCGCCTTTAGGGGACAGACTTGTGTCTGAGCTTGTACCTTTGATGACCGGATATACCAATCTGGAATTGAATCTGGAAGATGGGAAGAGGGGAAGCAGATATGATCATTTTGCTGAAAATCTCTGCAAGCTGACAGGGGCTGAGGCTGCCATTGCAGTGATAACAACGCGGCAGCAGTGCTGCTCATGCTGACAGCGCTGGCCTCCGGAGGGGAAACCGTAGTTTCCCGAGGAGAGCTTGTGGAGATTGGCGGGAAGTTCCGGATTCCGGATGTATGCAGTCAGAGTGGAACGATGCTTGTGGAAGTGGGGACTACCAACCGGACTTATCTGGAGGATTACGAAAATGCAGTGACAGAGAATACCGCTGCCTTTCTGAAAGTGCACACCAGCAACTATCAGATTACCGGTTTTACCCATGAAGCAGAGTTTGTAGAGCTTGCAGAAGCGGCACATAACCGCGGAATTCCCCTTTTGGTGGACTTTGGAAGTGGGAGCCTTGTGGACATTGCCTTTTATGGAATCGAGCCTGAAAAGACCGTACAGGAGCTTTTGAAGAAAGGTGCAGATATTGTATCTTTTAGTGGAGATAAACTTCTGGGCGGACCACAGGCAGGAATACTGGCAGGACGTAAAGATTTGATCGAAAAGATTTCCAGGCATCCTCTCATGCGGGCACTGCGAATCGATAAGTTTACAGCTGCCGCGCTGGATAAGACAGTAAGTATTTATCTGGATGAGAGTCAGCTGGAGAAAGAGATTCCGGTTTATGATATGATGAGTCGAAGTGCAGAAGAACTTAAGCGGAATGCATTATGGCTTATGGGTGAACTGTTGGCCGATGCTTCTGAATATGAATTTGCAGTAACCTCTACACGAAATCCTGTTGGCGGTGGTACTACACCTGGAAAAACACTGCCTGGAGCTGCATTGCAGATAAGAAGCCTGAATGGAAAGGGCCTTTCCGCGCAGGAAATCAGTGACTGCTTACGGAAAATGGATACTCCGGTTATTGGTCATATTGTAGACGACTGGGTTTATTTGGAAATGAGGACTATAAGGACTGACGAAGAACTGGAGATTCTCAAAAAAGAACTGAAATATGATCTGTGCAAGAAAAACCCTCAATGACCTTTGAAAATCATTGAGGGTTTTGGCATATTATGATTTTATTTCCCTATATGCCATGCTAGTCTTACACTTGCAGAGTGGACTGTTCCTGTGAGCCAGTCGCAGTCATTGGTGATCCAGTCCATGATGCCAAGCTGGCGGGTTTCCCAGGCAACGGTAGCTTCATGGGCTTCCGGTGTTTCTTCAGTCTCCATAGTGGTGTCAATCTCGTCGTAGCCGAAAATATATCCGCCTGCGCTCCAGATGCTGAAGTTGCTGTCAGGACCCGGGTCAATTCTGCCCTCTCTCGCGGCAACCAGTCCGTCATGTCTTGCCTTATATTCTTCCTCGCAATCAGGTTTCAGTCTGGTCATGAACATTCTGTGGCGGATCAGCTCTTTGTTTTCGCGGACAACACCGAAATTGTGGTACATCAGACGCATGTTTTCGCCGGGGGTGGAGATCCAGGTGAAGGTGTGGTCAATTCTGGAAGTGAGAGCCTGGATGCTGGCTTTTTTCTCTTCTGAAAATTCGTTATTTTCGTCTGTTTCGTAATATCCGAAAATCAGGGAATCACAGTTCCAGATGCTGAAATTATGTACCTTTTCCTGATCCAGAAATGCAGTCAGATCTGGCCAGATCTCTCCTAATATCTGGCGGTATTCATTTTTTTTCCCTTTTTTGATTTCCATAGCAAAGCTGTGTCTTTCCATAAGAAAAATCCTCCGTTTTATAAAAATAAGATATTGTGTATATCTGGTTTTTCTGTTTTGAACCTTGTAAAAAATATTAATCTAAGAAAAAGTCAAGTTTACTTCTCACGGAATGTTACCAGTGAACAGTAATAGTTACTGTTCACTGGTAATGTTCCGCGAGGTGTTTTTTGTGAACAAAGTTCACAGAAAACCCGAGAATTGCGGCGCGAAATCATGCTTTGCATGATTTCTGTGCATCGCGAAGCGCGTTACTGTGAACGGAGTGAACAGTAACCAGTAATAAGGATAGCATAATTTCTCAGATAAATCCACCCTTATATTGACATTCAGCATGTACTTATATACAATAAGAGGACTGGCCTGGAGCATGTTTGAAAAATCATTCCCGCAATCTGCACGCCCTGCTTTGCAGTATATTTTGCCTGAATTTGGTCTGCGTAGCCCGCTGCGACGCCCCTATCCGGGCAAAATTTCCTGCAAATTGTGATGCACATCTTGCAGAAAGTTTTTTTCAAACACGCTCTAAAAAAGAGGGCGACAGAAAAAAAGGGTTACTGGTCACGGGGCGAACCGTAAACGAAAAGGTTTAATTACAGAAGAGAGGGGATTGTTTTTGGAAAAAGAAGTAAAAGTTCAGGAAAATAAAATGGGTGTGATGCCAGTGGCAAAGCTTCTGCTCACCATGTCTGTACCGATGATGATTTCCATGCTTGTCCAGGCACTTTATAATATTGTGGACAGTATGTTTGTGGCGAAATTAAGTGAGAGTGCACTTACTGCAGTTTCACTTGCGTTTCCGGTGCAGAACCTGATGATCGCAGTGGGAACCGGTACTGGTGTTGGTATCAATGCGCTGGTGTCGCGCTCTCTTGGGGAGAAAAAGCAGGAGTATGCCAACAGTGCTGCAAATAACGGTATTTATCTTGCAATTTTCAGCTTTATTGGATTTGCAATTGTTTGTGGATTTTTTGCACCTGCTTTTTTCAGGGTGCAGACTACGGATCCACAGATCATGGAATATGGTGTGGATTATGTCAGAGTGATCGGAATTATGTCCTTCGGCCTGTTTATCCAGCTGACCTGCGAGAAGCTTCTGCAGTCTACAGGGAAGACGGTGTATTCCATGGCAACACAGCTTCTTGGCGCTATTATCAATATTATTCTGGATCCAATCATGATTTTTGGTTTATTCGGCTTTCCAAGAATGGAAGTAACAGGAGCAGCCCTTGCCACTGTTACAGGACAGATCATTGCAGCAATTGCAGGTGTGATCGTGAATATGAAGCTGAATAAAGAGCTTCATATTTCTCTTGTGAAATATAAGATTTCCGGTGATGTGATCCGCAGCATTTACAGCGTAGGCTTTCCATCTATTATTATGGCGTCTGTTGGTTCTGTTATGACATTCGGAATGAATAAGATCCTGATGGGCTTTACTTCTACTGCAACGGCGGTATTTGGCGTGTATTTCAAGCTGCAGAGCTTTATTTTTATGCCAGTGTTTGGACTGAATAATGGAATGGTTCCCATTGTTGCTTACAACTATGGTGCCAGAAAACCGAAACGTATTACGAAAGCAATTAAGCTGAGTATTATTTACGGAGTATGTATTATGCTTGCTGGTTTCGCTGTATTCCAGCTGTTTCCGGGAAGTCTTCTGGGAATTTTCAGTGCCTCTGACGATATGATGGCAATCGGTATCCCGGCACTTCGTACCATTAGCCTCAGCTTTCTGATCGCAGGATTTTCTGTAGTTGCATCTTCTGTGTTTCAGGCGCTTGGACATGGCTTTTTAAGCCTTGCAGTGTCTGTGCTGCGTCAGCTGGTAGTACTGCTCCCGGCTGCATTTATCCTGTCAAAAGTAGGTGGCCTTGGAGCCTGCTGGTGGTCCTTTCCCATTGCAGAGGTGTTCTCAGGAGTGATCTGCTTTGTGTTTATACGATATGCGTATAAGAAAGAAATTCATCCGCTTTACGAGAAATAAAATAGATAGGAAAACAAGAGCTCTCGGAATTTCGGTCCCGGGGGCTCTTGCTAAAATTCGTAATATTTATTTTTATTCCATATGCACCGTTACATGATACTCTGTCTTTCCGTCCTCAACAGGTACCACATTTCCATTCACATGCTTGCCATCAACCTCCAGGTAAGCTACACCCTTTTCCACATTATTCGGATTCTTAACGTCGAAGGAATAGGTGGCACCGCGGAAGCGGCGGGTGAGGGTGAAGTCACCGAAGCCCTCCGGAATACACGGATCGATGGAAAGTCCGTCATAGGATGGCTGCACACCCAGGATTGCCTGGGAGAGGTTCACGAAAGTCCATGCGGCTGTTCCGGTAAGCCAGCTGTTCTTTGCCTCACCGTGGCGGGCTGCGTCACGTCCTGCGATCATCTGGGAATAAACATAAGGCTCTGTACGATGGATTTCGCTGATGTTTTCAATATAAGATGGGCAGGTCTTTTTATAAATTTCAAATGCACGGTTTCCTCTTCCGATAACAGTTTCGGCAATGGAAATCCATGGATTGTTATGGCAGAAGATTCCGGCATTTTCTTTGTATCCTGGCGGGTAGGAAGAAATTTCACCAAGGTTCAGGTAATATCTGGTGTAAGCCGGCTGGTGAAGCATAATACCATATTTGGTATCCAGGCGCTCTTTTACAGAATCAAGAGCTTTTTTTGCCAGACCTTCTTTCACGCCAATGCCGGCAATGATACAGAAGCCCTGCGGTTCAATGAAAATCTGTCCCTCTTCGCATTCGTGGGAACCAACCTTCTGAGAGGTGGCGTCATAAGCACGAAGAAACCATTCTCCATCCCAGCCAGCGTCAAGGACTGCCTGGTACATTTCTTCAACAGCTTTCTGCGCGATAGCAGCGTCCTCCTCTTTTCCAACACGTCTGCAGATCTCTGCAAACTCATTTCCATATTTTACATACATACCTGCAATAAATACAGATTCTGCAACTGGTCCCTCAGATGGTCCTGTGGTCTGGAAGGATTCACCAGGCTCATTGGAAAAGCAGTTCAGGTTCAGACAGTCGTTCCAGTCAGCACGTCCGATGAGAGGAAGCTTGTGTGGTCCAAGATGGGTGCGGCTGTATTCGAAGGAACGGCGGAGATGCTCAAAAAGAGGAGCTGCTTTTTCCATATGGCAGTCAAAAGCAACCATTTCATCCAGAATGGAATAATCTCCAGTTTCCTTTAAGTAAGCGGCCACAGCGGCAATCAGCCACAGCGGATCATCGTTAAATCCGCTTCCGATATCCAGGTTGCCCTGCTTGGTAAGCGGCTGGTACTGATGATAAGCACTTCCATCTTCGAACTGGGTTGCAGCAATGTCAAGGATTCGTTCTCTTGCACGCTCCGGGATCAGATGTACAAATCCAAGAAGATCCTGGCAGGAATCACGGAAGCCCATTCCACGGCCGGTTCCGGATTCATAGTAAGAAGCGGAACGGGACATGTTGAAGGTTACCATACACTGGTACTGGTTCCAGATATTTGCCATACGGTTTACGTGAGGATCCTTACTCTCTACATGATAGCGGGAGAGAAGATCATCCCAGTAAGTATTCAGGATGGCGAAAGCTTCATTTACCTGTTCGGAAGTTTCGAATTTCTCCATGATCTTCTTAGCAGGCTCTTTTTTGATCACGTTTAAAGCTTCCCATTTGTCGTCTTTTGGGTTTTCACAATAGCCGAGAAGGAAAACATATTCTTTTTCTTCACCAGGTGCCAGAGAAACATTGATCTGCTGGCTGGCAATGGGATACCATCCGCTGGCAACAGAATTGTGGCTCTTGCCTTCCTCTACAACGATTGGAGCATTGTTGCCGCGGCCAAGTCCTAAGAACTCATCACGGCTGGTGTCAAAACCGTCCACAGGAGTATTTACAGTGAAAAAGCTGTAGTGATTGCGTCGTTCGCGGTATTCGGTCTTATGGTAAATGGTGCTGCCGATGATCTCAACTTCACCGGTGCTTAAGTTTCGCTGGTAGTTGGTCATGTCGTCCACAGCATTCCAGAGGCAGAATTCTACATATGAAAATAACGAAATCTCTTTCACTTTATCTGAATTGTTTCGCAGAGTCAGTTTGTTGATCTCGCAGGCTGTGTCAACAGGGACGAATGCAAGAAGATCAGCTGCCAGGCCGTTTTTCTCACCGTGGAAACGGCTGTAGCCAAGTCCATGGCGGCACTCATAAACATCAAGAGGAGTGCGGGTTGGCATTGCACCTGGATTCCATACGGTATCCCCATCTTTGATATAGTAGTATTTTCCGTTGGAATCTACCGGGATGTTATTGTAGCGGTAACGAGTGATACGGAGCAGCTTTGCATCTTTATAGAAGCTGTAGCCGCCGCAGGTGTTGGAAATCAGTGTGAAGAAATCCTGGGAGCCAAGGTAGTTGATCCATGGCAACGGGGTATCTGGTGTTGTAATGACATATTCTTTATTGGCGTCATCAAAATGTCCGAAATTCATAGTGGATCTCCTTTGATAAATTTTATTCTTGCTGAATTCTTTCTAATTGGTTGATTGCTATTCGTGATTTACATCAGGGTGCATTAATTTATTTTTCGAGCTGCACAGTGATCTACGCTTATATAGTAATAATGTTTTGCAAATGCAATGAGTAGTTTCGAAAAAATCAATTGGATTGAATTGTGAGATAATTAACATACGAAAACGAATAAGTAAAGGCAATTAGAAATAAAAGTAAAGAATAATGGTATATATTTGCTCTTAGTATAATAGAAAGACTGATTAAAAGCAACATAAAAATTACTGTAATAATGAAATCTATTATATATTACAAATCAGAGATTTAAAACACGAAACTTTTCGCGAAACATTTCGGAAAGAGCTCTTATTCACAATTAAATTGCTAAAAACACAAATATCTAAATTGTGCAATAGGTAGAATGACGTGAAAACGCACAAAAAATGCAAGAAACCACTTGATTTTTTGTGCACTAGGGGGTACTATAAGCTCACGAAAACGATTTAGAGATGACAGGAAAGAAAAACAGGAAAGAGTGAGGCAGGCATATGGTTTCCATGAAAGAAATCGCAAAACAATGTAATGTCTCAGTCGCCACTGTCAGTAAAGCATTAAATGGTTACTCCGATATCGGAGAAGAAACAAAAAATTACATATTAAGAACGGCTTCAGAGATGGGATATCTTCCCAACTCATCGGCAAGAGCTTTGAAGACGAAGCGAACCTTTAATCTGGGAGTTTTATTTGTGGACGAGGCCCGAAGCGGTCTCACACATGATTACTTCAACAGAGTACTGGAAAGCTTTAAAAGCACCGCAGAAGCGAAAGGTTATGACATTACTTTTACAAGCGGAAATGTTTCCGGTAAAAGGATGACCTACCTGGAGCACTGCAGATACCGGGGCGTGGACGGAGTGGTAATGGCCTGTGTGGATTTCACTGCAGAAGAGGTTCAGGAGCTTCTCCTTTCAGACATTCCGGTGGTGACCATCGATCATATCTGTGATGGAAGGATATCGGTAGTATCCAACAACATCCAGGGAATGGAAGAACTTGTTACCTATATATATAAGAAGGGACACCGCAAGATCGCTTACATTCATGGAGATGACACATCGGTTACCAAGAATCGTCTTGGAAGCTTTTACCGGACCTTACAAAGACTGGGGATTGAAGAACCGGATGAATATGTAAAACCGTCTTTTTACAGAGATGCTGATCTGGCAGGTGAGAGAACCGGTGAACTTTTGGATTTGAAAGATCCGCCAACCTGTATTCTCTATCCTGACGATTATGCAGCGATGGGAGGGATAAACGAGATACGGGAAAGAGGACTTCGGATACCGGAAGACATTTCAGTAGCCGGGTACGATGGAATCAATATCGCCCAGGTTCTTGAACCCAAGCTGACAACCCTTTGCCAGGACACAGCGGCAATCGGAAGGATAGCGGCAGAAAGGCTGATTGAGCTGATTGAGCACCCGAAGACAACAGTTATTGAGAAATACACAGTGGATGGAACCCTTTTTAAAGGAGCTTCCGTGAAAACTTTGTATCCATCAAAAAATTTCAAGTAGCTATTAAAAAAATTAAAAGATATAATTAAAGGAGGAAGTAACATGAAGAAAAAAATGGTGAGCGTATTATTAACAGCTCTATGCTGGCAGGAATGACATTATGTGCAGTCCCGGTTATGGCAGAAGATGCAGAAACACCGGAAAACGAAGTTACCGGTGACGCTTCCGCAGATGATTCCTTTGTAGTATGGGGATGGAACGATGATATCAAGAAGATCCTTGATGGACCATTCAAAGAGGCTTATCCAGATGATTACGAAAGAATCGTTTTCGTAAACACAGGTGGATCTGATTATTATCAGAGCAAACTGGATCCTGTACTTGATGATCCTTCAAATGAGTTATATCCTGATATGATGGGCCTGGAAGTTGACTATGTTCAGAAATATGTAAACAGCGACTGGGTACAGAATGTAGCAGATCTTGGAATCACAGCTGATGACTATGCAAACAGCTATCAGTACAATCTGGATCTTGGATCCGATGTTGATGGAAACGTAAGAGCACTGTTCTGGCAGGCAACTCCTGGATGCTACGCAGTTCGTGCAGATCTGGCTGAGAAATATCTTGGAACAACAGATCCTGCAGCATTAGCTGAGAAATTCAAAGATCTGGATACCATCGTTGCTACAGCTAAAGAGGTTAACGATGCTTCCGGCGGAAAATGCAAACTGTTCTCTGGCTATGATGAGATCAAACGTAGCCTGACCGGTTCCAGAACTCAGGGCTTCTATGATGAGAACGATAAGATTACAATTGATGACAACATCAAGACATATATGGAAACAGCTAAGACTCTTTATGATGAAGACCTTACCTTCAATACCGATCAGTGGAGCGCTGACTGGAGTGCAAACATGAGTGGTGATGGCGTTGATTCTAACGCAGCACTTGCTTATATGGGATGCCCATGGTTCGTATACTGGAGCTTAAGTGATGCTTGGAAAGGCAACACAATCCTTGTTCCTACCCAGACAAAATGCTATTGGGGCGGCACAGGACTTGCAGCTACAACAGATTGTGCAGATACCGAGCTTGCAGCTAAGATCATGAAATTCTTCACATGTGATGAAGATGGAATGGTTGCAATCAACGCTCTGAACTCTGACTATGTAAACAATACAGCAGCTGTCAGCAAGATCATCGAGGCTGGTACATCCGCAGATGGAAACGGCTATCTGTATCCAGACGCTGGACAGAACTTCATGGAGTTCTTCCTTCCATTAGCAGACGGACTTGACGCTTCTATGGTAACAGCAGAAGATCAGCAGATCCTTTCCCTTATGGATACTCAGACCAAGGCTTATGCTACAGGCGAAAAAGACCTTGATACTGCACTTGCAGATCTGACTGCATCTATCCATGATACATTCTCTTACCTGAGCGCAGAATAATGTGGCTTAAGAGTTTGCAGAGTCAATTATAAGTAAGTAGTGAATGTGCTGCTTCTTCCCAAAAGAAGGAGCAGCACATTCTTATATAAGCGAGCAGCTGCTTTTGCTATAAAAAAGCAGAATGACTGCCAGTGGCAGAGGAGGATGGCGCAGAAGCCCGGAGGGGCAGGTACTCCCGCCAGTGTCAGGCATTCTGCCTGGGAAAAGCAGGCAACTTCAGACAGGAGGCTGTTATGAATAAGAAAAAGAAAAAAATGATCGATTATGGAAGGTATGGCTACTTCTTTATTGCACCGTTTTTTATCACTTATCTGGTGTTCCAGCTGTGGCCACTGATCAATACTTTCTATTATAGTACCTTATCCTACTACAAACGTAACGGGCGTGAATTCATGGAGTTTGCAGGACTTCAGAATTTTGTAAATATCCTTGGTATGGCTGCAGGAGAGAGAGGTTATGTACTCAGCTATCTGAAAAATACCCTTGTAATGTGGGGCTGCAACTTTGTTCCTCAGATTCTGGTTTCCCTTCTTCTGGCTGTATGGCTGACGGATGAGAAGGTTAAGGTAAAAGGAACCGGTGCGATGAAGGTTATCGTTTATCTTCCAAGTGTTATCACTGCAGCTTCTGTTTCTGTATTGTTTAAATCTTTGTTTTCCCAGTACGGACCAATCACCCAGACTTTGAAGGACTGGGGCGTTCTTGGCAAGAACTTCGATTTTATGTCCAGCGTAGCAGGAAGCCGTGGGCTGATCTCCACAATTCTGTGGTGGATGTGGTTTGGTAATACGACCTTGCTTCTGATTTCAGGCGTTCTTGGCATTGACCCGGGACTTTTCGAGGCTGCTGATATTGATGGTGCAACAGGCTGGAAAAAATTCCGCTACATCACTTTACCGCTTTTGAAACCAATTATGTTGTACACACTGGTTACCTCCGCAATCGGTGGTCTTCAGATGTATGATATCCCGGCATTGTTCAACGTTCCGGAGACCGGACTTGTTGGTCTGCCAGATGATAAGACTACCACAATGGCCATGTATATTATGCGTCTGTATAACAGCGATGTTGGAAAGGCAGCAGCCGTTTCCGTAGTACTGTTTATTATCACGTTGGTTGTCAGTCTGATCCTGTTCGCAACTATGAGCGACAGCGAAGACAGACGTATGAAAAAAGAGCAGAAACAGCGTAGAAAGGCAGGTGGAAGATCATGAGTAAAGCCGCAACAGCAGACAGCTACAGCAAGAATATGCTGCATCAGAAAGTCTTCCGTACCATTATTTGTATTTTATTCTGTATCATTGCACTTTTGCCATTTGTTCTTCTGGTTATGAACGCAACAAGAGATTCTGAGTCTATCAAGGCTGGTGTTTCCCTGATTCCGTCCACACACCTGATAGAGAACTGGAAAAACCTGATGATCAAGCAGAACGGTATGCAGATCACTTTGCAGAAAGCAATCATTAACTCTGCAACCATTACAATCCCTGGAACCTTCCTGTCAGTTTACTTTTCATCTCTGACAGCTTATGGTATCCATGTATATGATTTCAAATTCAAAAAATTTGCATGGGCATTTATTATGGCAGTTATGATGGTGCCAAGTCAGATTTCCATCATCGGTTTCTACCGTTTCATGCTGGATCTGAAGCTGATCGATACATACGTTCCGCTGATCATTCCTGCCATTGCAGCTCCAACTGTTGTTTTCTTTATGAAACAGTATATGGAAAGTACACTTTCTCTGGAGATGATCGAGGCAGCCAGAATCGACGGTTCAAAAGAGTGGAATACCTTTAACAAAATTATCCTGCCGATTATGAAACCGGCAGTTGCCACACAGGCAATCTTCCAGTTTATTGCACAGTGGAACAACCTGTTTACACCTACCATTTTGCTGACAACAGATTCCAAGAAAACACTTCCTATGTTTGTACAGCTGCTGAGCTCCAACCAGTTCCGTACGGACTATGGTGTAGTTTATGTAGGACTGTTTGTTACCATTATCCCTCTGGTTGTTGTATACCTGGTACTTTCCAAGTACATCGTCGCAGGTGTTGCACTTGGCGGTGTTAAGGGTTGATGGCGTGTATGAAAAGCATTTGATTAAGAAAAATATTAAAAGAGAATAACATGTACAGTCAGGGGAGAAATCTTCTGGCTGTATTTTTGCACTTTTTTTGAAAAATAATTTAGCATCACTGAAATTTATTAAGAATTTTGGTATTTTCAGGTGGCAAACAGAGAATTATATGTTATACTGATTTGGTGTCATTTATAGGAAAAAGCAGCATGTTTTTTGAGAATGGCATAGAGCCTGTTTGAAAAATCATTCTCGTAATCTTGCAGAAAGTCTTTTTAAACATGCTTTAGGATAAAATTGGGCGAGGTTATTGTTTTATGGGGTATCAGGAAACAATCACATTTATTTTGGAGATGATTGGAACTATTGCATTTGCAGCGTCAGGTGCACTGGTGGGATCGGAGCAGAAGATGGATATTTTCGGAGTTTCGGTTCTTGGGGTGATCACTGCAGTTGGCGGGGGTATGATTCGTGATGTGACGCTTGGAATTATCCCTCCGGGAGTTTTTCAGAAGCCAGTATATGCGGCTGTAGCAGTGCTTACTTCAGTGCTGGTGTTTTTTCTTCTTTATTTTAAAAGGGAGATGCTGAAAGGAAATGTTACTTATGACAAAGTAATGCTGGTGATGGACTCTGTAGGACTTGGGATATTTACTGTGGTTGGCGTAAATACTGGAATCCGTCAGGGGTTTGCAGACAACACTTTCCTGCTGGTATTTGTGGGAACCATCACCGGTGTTGGCGGAGGATTGCTCCGTGATATGATGGCAGAGGTGCCGCCTTATATTTTTGTAAAGCATATTTATGCATGTGCATCCATTGTGGGAGCTATTGTTTGTGTGTATACGTACCGCTGGTTTGGAGTGGTGTTCTCCTTGATCTTTGGATCTGCAGCGGTGATCCTGATGCGGTATCTGGCTGCACATTACAGGTGGAACCTGCCGAAATTAAAATAAAAGGCAACTATTAGAGGAGTACTTATGATTAAAGCAGAGAATTTATCCTATTCTTTTCCACATAAAGAGTTATATAATAAAATTTCATTTACCCTGGAGGATGATGTGCATTGTGCCTTTATCGGAACCAATGGAACCGGTAAGAGTACACTGGTGAACATGATCCTTCATCCGGATAAATATTTATACGATGGAAAGCTGATCGTGGATGTACCTGGAAGGATTGGATATGTCAGTCAGTTTTACACCATTGAGAGAGAAAAAGAGGTTACGGTATTTGATTACATCAGTGAAGAATTTGTAAGGCTTCAGAATAAGATCAACCAGATCTGCGAGGATATGGCAGTTACAGATCATCTGGAGGAGCTGATGGAGGAATATCAGCAGACTTTAGATGAATTTAATGCCATTGACGGTGACTTTTACGAAAGTAATATTCGCAAGCAGCTGAAAACAGCGGGTCTGGCTGGGTATGAAGATCAGCTTCTTACAAATTTAAGCGGTGGAGAGTTCAAACTGGTGCAGGCCATCCGGGAGATGATGATCAGCCCGAAATTTATTATTATGGATGAGCCAGATGTGTTCCTGGATTTTCAGCACTTAAATGCACTTCGGAATCTGATCAATTCCCATAAGGGAACATTGCTTGTGATCACCCACAACCGCTATCTTCTGAATCATTGCTTCAACAAGATCCTCCATCTGGAAAATACGGAGATGCAGGAATTTGATGGCAATTATGTGGATTATAATTTTGCACTTTTGCAGATGAAAATTGAGCAGCAGGAGCTGGCTGCGGCAGATATGGAGGAAATCGAGCGTAACCGCAAGATTGTAGAGCGTCTTCGAAACAGCGCTACTGCCATTGACAGTGCAACAAGGGGAAGAAGCCTGCATGCGCGAGTTTCCCTTTTGGAACGTCTGGAAGCGAGAAAGACAAAGTCTCCATTTGTGGATATTAAGCAGCCGGAGATCGTATTTCATGCAGATGAGGTTTTTGATGCGGAAGTTTCTGGTGAAAATCCGGAAGAAGCTTTGGAAAGTGAAAGAAAATCCGAGTTGGGAGATGCGAATGCAGAAAATGAAGCTGAGAAGATAGTGTTAAGTGTAGAAGACTATAATGTGACCTTTGACCGTGAGATTATGGAACATGTTTCCTTTGTTCTTCATGCAGGGGATAAGGTTGCAATTGTGGGACCAAACGGTACTGGAAAGACGACCCTTCTTCGTGATGTTATCAAAGGAGAAAACCCGGCAATCCGTCTTGGCGAAAATGTTAAGATGGCATATCTTTCCCAGATGCATGGGGAGGTATTTGATGAGAAGGCCACTGTTCTTAAAAATTTTGAGGATGCAGGCTTTGATACCGATGATCAGGTGATAGCTTACCTGAAAACCTATGGTTTTGAGGAAGAACTGATCTACAGTTCGGTATGTGATCTGTCTGGTGGAGAAAAGAATCTTCTCCAGCTTGCGAAGATTTCCAGAACAGGTGCAGGTCTGCTGCTACTGGATGAGCCAACCAGTCATCTGGACACATATTCCCAACTGGCACTGGAGCAGGCGGTAGAGAAATACAATGGGACAGTTCTCATGGTTTCCCATGATTTTTATACCGTAGCCAACTGCATGGATTATGTGCTTCTCACAGAGAATAAGGGCCTTCGCAAGGTAAGTATGCGAAAATTCCGAAAGATGATTTACGCCGATCACTTTGATAAGGATTACCTGGAATATGAGCAGAAGAAAAAAGAACTGGAGAATCGAATAGCTTTCGCACTTCAGGCTGGCAAGTATGAGGATGCGAAAAAAATTTCACAAGAACTGGAAAAACTTTTGCGGAAATATAATGGATAACAAAATATTTGTATAGGAAGCAGCAGTGACGGACATATGTGCCGGAAACGTATAAGAAAAACAGCCCCCGGAAAAATTCCAGGAGCTGTTTTTAAATAAGGGAAACAAAAATATAGTAAGATGTCAAAATAATTTATTACTCTTCGTGAGTATCCTGCAATGCCAGGTAACCTTCCTCGCCGGTTCTGATCTTGACAACGTTTTCGATGTCGTATACGAAAACTTTTCCATCACCGATCTGACCAGTATGAAGAACTTTCTTAGCGGTTTCAATAACCTTCTGAACAGGAACAAGGCTGACAACAATTTCAATCTTGACTTTCGGAAGCAGGTTCATATCCATCTCAACGCCACGATAGTAAGCCGGAGCCCCTTTCTGGACACCACAGCCAAGAACATTTGTAATGGTAATTCCGGTTACGCCGATTTCATTCATAGCCTGCATAAACTCTTCCAGCTTGTTCTGACGGGTAATGATAACAACCTTTGTAAGCTTATGAACGCCGTCTGCCGGGATTTCCGGGATAAATTCAGCTGGAGCAGAAGGTCTGGGAGTTGCGGTGAATTCTCTGGAAGTCCCCATAGGAACAGGAACAGAAGCAACAGCATCGCGAATAGCAAATCCATCATAAGCACTTGCAAGACCATGTTCTTTTATATCAAGACCCTGAATCTCCTCTTCAGCAGATACTCGAAGACCCATAGTATGTTTGATAACCTGGAAAATAATTGTCATTGTAACTGCAACCCATGCAATTGTGATAAGCATTCCGGCAAGCTGTACACCAAATCCGTGGAAACCGCCGCCAACAAGAAGACCTTTCCAGCCTGTACCAGCTCCATCGGAGAAAAGACCAACGGCGAGAGTACCAAATGCACCGTTTAAGCCATGGACACCAACAGCACCAACCGGATCATCCACTTTTAATACTTTATCAATAAATTCAATACCAAATACTACGACAAAACCAGCTGCAATACCGATAATAGCAGCAGATGCAGGAGATACAGTATCACATCCTGCAGTAATTGCAACAAGACCTGCAAGAGATCCGTTCAGTGACATGGATACATCTGGTTTTTTATAGCGGATCCATGTGATCATCATAACCGTTACAGTTGCAACTGCAGCAGCAAGGTTTGTGGTAACGAAGATTTTTCCTGCACTTACAATTGCATCGCCTTCCATGGATACAGTGGAAGCACCGTTGAAACCAAACCAACAGAACCAGAGGATAAATACACCAAGTGCACCGACTGTCAGGTTATGACCTGGAATTGCTTTTGATTTTCCACTTTTGGAATATTTTCCGATACGTGGTCCAAGAATGACGGCACCGATAAAGGCGGCCACACCACCTACCATATGTACTGCACAGGAACCTGCGAAATCATGGAAGCCCATCTGACTGATGAAACCGCCGCCCCAGATCCAGTGACCGGAAATCGGATATACTACAAGGCTGATCATAAGACTGTATACACAATACGATGAGAATTTGGTTCTCTCAGCCATAGCACCGGAAACAATTGTAGCGGAAGTAGCACAGAAGACTGTCTGGAAAATCAGAAATGCCCAGAACGGAACTCCGTCAGGAAGCATTGCACTGCCATAATTTGCTTCTGAAGCGATACCACCGATCTTCCGAAGAAGCCGTTTCCTGCACCGAACATGATTCCAAAGCCAACCAGCCAGAAAGCCGGAGTACCGATACAGAAATCCATCAGGTTTTTCATAATAATGTTACCTGCATTTTTGGCTCTGGTGAAACCTGTCTCCACCATAGCAAATCCGGCCTGCATAAAGAAGACCAGCGCGGCACCAACAAGTACCCAGATCGTGTTTACTGCTGAATAATCCATAATAATTTCCTCCCTCTTTTCGCACTTTTCGAAATGTTTCGAAAAACACGTTTTTAATATCAAAAAGCGCGAAAGAGAAAACAAATTTGTTTTTTCTTTCGCGCCTTTACGATCCTGGTATATTATCTGCGTCTGCAGAAATATTGTTACTGTTCACTCTGTGACCAGTAACACGCTTCGTGATGCACAGAAAGACGAACCTTCTTGTGACAGGCACAAGAAGTAGCGTTTGCTGCGCAAACTTAATTCTCGGGTTTTCTGTGAACTTTGTTTACAAAAAACACCTCACGGAATGTTACCAGTGAACAGTAACGAAATATTCAGTTGTAAAATTAATATGTAAAACAGGGGATATCCGTATCGTGTGATTAATGGATGAGGAAATCGATAATGAATTATGAAGTAGAGTTTCATAATAGATATCCCCTGTATTTACCTGTGTGAGAAACAAATTCCAAAAACAGGAACAGTTTCTTTCATTTAGAATTCTCCTCTGTAAATCTGATCAGATATAGAAGAGAAGTTTTCCATATGTAGGATATGGAAGCAGATCATCCGGAATGAGAGTTTCAGCTTCATCAGCAGATTTTCTCAGTTCTGCCATGTCCTCAAGTACTTCAGCCTGATACAGTTTTGCATTTTCCAGAACATCATCAGTTGCTTTTGCTTTTGCTGTATCAGCTTTCAGCTTCTCAAGACCTTTTGTCATAGCATCCTGAAGTCCGGACAGCTTGGTGATAAGAGCAGTTTCACTCTCACAGGTGATTCCAGGAACAACAGATGCTTTCAGACTTGCTGTGCTTGCAATTTCTTCAATATAAGACATAACCGATGGAAGAAGGTCTTTCTGAACCATTTCAACCATTGTGTTAGATTCGATGTTGATGGTCTTGGAGTAGTTCTCAAGCCAGATTTCATAACGAGAGTGCAGCTCTTCGCTGGTGAAAATGCTGTGCTTTGTGAACAGGTCGATATTCTTCTGGGCAATCCACATTGGGAGAGCATCCGGGGTAGACTTCAGGTTGTAAAGACCACGTTTTTCAGCCTCCTCAATCCACTCATCTGTATAACCGTTACCGTTGAAGATCACACGTTTGTGTTTCTTAATGGCTCTCTTAATCAGTTCATGAACTGCATGTTCCATATCTTCCGGAGCTACACCATCAAGCTCTTTGGCAAACTGGTCAAGAGCTTCCGCAACAGCTGTATTCAATACAATATTCGGGTTTGCAACAGAAGCAGCAGAACCAAGCATACGGAACTCGAATTTGTTTCCGGTAAATGCAAATGGTGAAGTACGGTTTCTGTCAGTATTGTCTTTTACAAAGTGTGGCAGAACAGTTGCTCCGATATCCATCTGTACAGCGCCGTGAGAAGTAAAGTAAGTATCATTTTCGATAGACTTCAGAACTTCTGTAAGTTCATCACCAAGGAAAATAGATACAACTGCGGGCGGAGCTCGTTGGCACCAAGTCTGTGATCATTTCCTGCACTTGCAACGGAGATACGAAGAAGATCAGCATATTCATCAACTGCTTTAATAACTGCCATTAAGAAGACAAGAAACTGAATGTTTTCAGATGGTGTTTTTCCAGGATCCAGAAGATTTACGCCATCATCTGTGATCATGGACCAGTTGTTGTGCTTACCACTTCCATTGATTCCCTCAAATGGTTTTTCGTGAAGCAGGCAAACCAGATCATGTTTGTCAGCAACCTTTTTCATGATTTCCATTGTCAGCTGGTTGTGGTCAACGGCTACATTTGTGGTATCAAATACAGGAGCCAGCTCATGCTGTGCAGGAGCAACCTCGTTATGTTTTGTTTTTGCAGGAATGCCAAGCTTCCAGAGTTCTACATCAAGATCATGCATGTAAGCTGCAACCTTTGGCTTCAGAGTTCCAAAGTAGTGATCTTCCATTTCCTGTCCCTTAGGAGCAGGAGCGCTAAGTAAGGTACGTCCGCAGAATACAAGGTCTTTTCTTTCTTTATAAAGTTCCTTTGGAACCAGGAAGTATTCCTGCTCAGGTCCTACTGTTGTGGAAACATGTTTAATTCCCTTGTTTCCAAGAACGTGAAGCATGTTTACGGCTGCTTTATTTAAGGTATCCATAGAGCGAAGGAGAGGAGTCTTTTTGTCAAGTGCCTCACCGCTGTAGGAACAGAATGCTGTAGGAATGTAAAGGGTTCCGTCTTTAATGAAGGCCGGTGATGTTGGATCCCATGCTGTGTATCCTCTTGCTTCAAAAGTGGCACGAAGACCGCCGGATGGAAAACTGGAAGCATCCGGTTCACCTTTTACAAGTTCTTTTCCGGAGAAATCCATGATCACCTGTCCATCGCCTGTTGGGGAAATGAAGCTGTCGTGTTTCTCGGCTGTTACATTTGTCATAGGCTGGAACCAGTGTGTATAATGAGTAGCACCATTTTCGATTGCCCATTCTTTCATGGCTACTGCAACGGAGTTTGCAACATCAAGCTCCAGGTGAGTACCATTTTCGATGGTCTTTTTCAGTGCTTTGTACATGTCCTTAGGTAATTTACTGCGCATAATCCTGTCGTTGAAAACAAGACTTCCATAGATTTCGGGAATATTCTGTGTCATAACGGATACGCTCCTTTCACTTTTCATGTCTTTCTTCATCCTTATTTTTGATAAAAGAAAAAGGCGCCTTGGATACATTTCTGTATTCCAAAGCGCCTTTGCTTTATGTTCTGTAGTATACTCAAAAAAAAACAGATGTCAATAGTTTTTTTGAAAAAAATTCCAAAAAGATTTTGCGGTTGACTGAAAAAAGTTCTTGCTCAAATTAGGATAGGCATACTTGACAAATAGGTTTCTTCCATTATAATTTTTGTTCAGAGCCAAGCAAATTTACAGCTAGAGCCTGTTTGAAAAATCATTCCCGCAATCTGCACGCCCCACTTTGCGGTATATTTTGCTCGAATTCAGTTGCCGTAGCCCGCTACGGCGCCTTCATCCGGACAAAATCTCCCACAAATTGTGACGCACATCTTGCAGAAAGCCTTTTTCAAACACGCTCTAGAGCCTGCATAACGATACGTCCCTGGGTGTAAATTTATTTGGCAATACGCCAAATCGACGAAATGGGATGCATTTCTGAGATTGGATTTGATCATTAAAATAAAACTCAGTACCGAGGAGGAAAACAAATGGCAGAGATTAAAGAAGAGTGTGGTGTCTTCGGAATCTATGACCTGGATGGAAATGATGTGACGTCTTCAATTTACTATGGTCTGACTTCTTTGCAGCACCGTGGTCAGGAAGCCTGTGGCCTGGCAGTATCGGATACTAAGGGACCTATTGGAAATGTTAAGTTTCACAAAGATCTTGGACTGGTAAGCGAGGTGCTTCGCGAGGATACACTCCATAAGATGAGTGGTGATATCGGAATCGGACATGTACGCTATTCCACAACAGGAGCATCCGTTGCAGAGAACGCACAGCCTTTGGTTTTATCTTATGTAAAAGGAAGTCTGGCACTGGCACACAATGGAAACCTTGTTAACACTGGGACACTGAAATGGGAACTGATCCAGAGCGGAGCAGTTTTTCATACCACCACTGACTCAGAAGTGATCGCATTTCATGTAGCCAGAGAGCGGGTACATACCAGCTGTGTAGAGGAGGCAGTTCTGAATACAGCCAGGAAGCTGCAAGGCGCATACGGTCTTGTGATCATGAGTCCCCGTAAGCTGATCGGAGTCCGTGACCCCTATGGCTTAAAGCCTCTCTGCCTTGGAAAAAGGGACAATGCTTACGTGCTGGCTTCTGAGAGCTGTGCACTTACTTCTGTAGGTGCCGAGTTTATCCGTGATATCGAACCTGGTGAGATGATTACGATCAGCCGCAAGGGCGTGAAGTCAGACAGGACTCTTGCAGATACTGTGAAAAAACGTGCTCACTGTGTTTTTGAATATATCTATTTTGCAAGACTGGACAGTACCATGGACGGTGTAAAGGTTTATGACGCACGTATACGTGGCGGTAAATCCCTTGCAAAATCTTATCCTGTGGAGGCAGATCTTGTCACCGGCGTTCCGGAATCCGGTCTTCCTGCTGCCAAAGGATTTTCTGAAGAATCTGGTATTCCATTCGGATTTGCATTTTATAAGAACTCTTATATCGGAAGAACTTTTATCAAACCTACTCAGAAAGAGAGAGAATCCAGTGTTCATCTGAAGCTGAGTGTGTTGGATGCTGTTGTAAAAGGAAAACGTATTGTGCTTGTGGACGACTCTATTGTCCGTGGAACCACCATAGCAAACCTGATTCGCATGTTGAAAGAAGCAGGCGCTCTTGAAGTACACGTAAGGATCAGTTCTCCGCCATTTTTACATCCATGCTATTTCGGAACCGATGTGCCAAGTAATGACCAGCTGATCGCGGCGCAGCACTCTACAGAAGAGATCTGTAAGATGATTGGGGCAGATTCACTTGGTTATATGGAGATTGATTATTTGGAGGGCATGGCAGGTGGACTTCCTATTTGTAAGGCATGCTTTGACGGAAAGTATCCGATGGTAATTCCAGATGAGAATAATTTACAAAATGATTTTGAAATTCATAAGATATAAGAGAAATAATTTTGCCTGTGCAGGTTGTCTCAGAACTTCCACAATAATAAAATAGTGCATAACTACCAATATACCGGTTGCATATTTGTGCAATCGGTATATTTATTTCTGAAATGTTACAAAAAAGTGTGAAAGAAAAAACTTGACAAATATCGAGACTTGGTGCATAATTTGCCTCAATCAAGGGAAAACGTTTTCAAGAGCCTTTGATTTTGATAGAAAAGGAAACTATAATTCCTGTAAAACAGAAAGGGTGATAACGATGTGTCAGAAGCAGATTAAGCTGAATGCGAAGGAAGATGTTCAGGAATTCGTAAGGGCAGCAGGTAAATGTGATTTTGACATAGATGTTTTCTATAACAGAATCATCATTGATGCAAAATCCATTCTGGGAGTTCTGAGCATGGATCTTACAAGGGTTCTTACTGTACAGTGCCATGGCGAGAGCAAGGAATTTAACCGTACATTACAGAAGTTTGCAGTTGCCTGATTAAGTAGTTGCAAACTGGCACCTTTTAAGGTGTCCATAAAATCGTAAAAAACAGATATTGCCGGGAACGACTTGAAATATGAGACAGCATGGCATCCCGACAGCATCTGTTTTTTTTATAACCCAAATTGCTATTTAGTTGATTAAAAGTTCTTCAATGCGGACGCATTTGGACAATGTGTATTACTCACTCGCCGGCGCAACGCTCCGATGAACTAATCGCTAACTGCGACTAATGCGTTCGGGAGAGCCCTCACGCATAAGTCTTCGTAAGCGCTGGATTTCATCTGCGCTAAGAACGCGCCTAAAATGGCTCGCTGGAGTAATACACATTGCCCAAATGCTGTGTGTCGGCTAGAACTGAGGTTATTTAGGAACTTTTAACGAGGGGAGGGGGAGTGATTGGTTTCCCGATACTTTCTTGCCAATGATAGATTAGGTAAAACCAATAAAGCTGCGAAGTATCAACCATCTAAATGGGGTATCGAAGACACATAAAATAATATGTCAAGTTCTTTGTTTGCAAAACAGCCCTAAGAATGTGCAAATACTTCATAGAAATTATAAAAGCCGCT